>NZ_JMQR01000016.1:0-39626 GCF_000698025.1 Brevundimonas sp. EAKA
CCCCGAGGACTCCACCGGGGGGGGTCGTCGGCGGCGTCAGGTGTGTATAGGAGCCGGCCCCGCTGCTCGCCTCGCGCGGCAAGGCCCCGCCCCCGCCACCGGGAGCGGGTCATTGCCGCGCGAGACGAGCAGCGGGATCAGGACGTCATCGGACAACAGACGACGGCCGGCGGCGGCCTCCAGCTTCGCAAACCGTGCAGGATCGACGCGATAGACGTCATACAGCGCCAGGGCGTCGAACGAGGTGTCGGCCAGAGGCGCGAGTATGTCCTCACGCACGACCTCGGGACGCCCCAGGTCCGCCGCCTTGAGCAACAAGGACACCAGCATGGGCGGTTGATTCTGGGTCACGCCCTTTTCGCGTCCGGCCCGCCACGGAGCATCCGCCGAAATGGCCTGGTCGGCCAGGGCGCGAATACGCGCGCGGTCGCCGGTCTCGAAGGCCAGGGCGAGCGCGAGATCGAAGTCGGCGTTTGTCGCGGCTTGACGGCCCAGATCCACGATCGGCCAATCCTGGCCCGCCGCCGTCGTCAGGCCGGCGGCAGGCGCATGCACGTCGGCCAAAGCGCGTCGGGCCTCGGGGTCGTCGCGGAAAGGCGCCAGAAGGGCGTCTTGCGTCGTTTCCAGCTCATCGTCGTTCAGGAAGGTCGCAAGCCGCTGATTGATGGCGACCACAAGGGCCAGGCGCGGAAAGTCCGCCAGCCTGGTCGCCGGGGCGGCCCCGACGGTCTGCGACCTCTGCGCCGCGGACAGCGCCGTTTGACGCCAGAGCGCGATCCGCGCCTGGGTCTCGCCTTCGGGCCAGGTCAACAAGGCGCCCTCGATCAGGGTGGGGGCGTACTGCGCCGCATCGAGCGCCTTCAGGGCGTCGCTGGCCTGTTGCGTGGGCTGGCGCTGCACAAGGCTGTTTAGGCCCTTCCAATAGAGGGCGCTGGCCTCGGACGCCTGCCCCGACTGTTCCATCAGAACCGCCGTGTGCGCGATCAGATCAAGATCGTCCTGATCCTGCAGCAGGGCTACGCGGTAACGGGCCAAGGCCTCTCGCGTCATTCCGGCCTCGGCGTAGGCCTGGCCCCGCAAGGCGTCGACGTTCACCAGTCCGCCGATGTCGCCCATCAGCGCGAAGGCCCGCTCGGCGCCGGCGACATCGCCCGCCTTGAGCAAGGTCTGGGCGATATCCGAATAGACTTCCGGCGGATAGGGTTTGCGCATCGCCACCAGCCGGCGGCCGTAGATCGCCTTTCGGACGGGATCGCCCGCGCCGGTTTCGCTGGCGGAGGTCAGGCTGATCAGTTGGCGCAAAACCGCCGGCTTCTGGTCGCCCGCCACCGCGAGCGACGCCTGGAGCGCGCGCAGCTGCAGCTCCGGATCCCCGCGATCCTGGCCGATGTCGCCGACCAGGGACGACAGCCGCACATCATCCCCGTCCTGCAGAATACGCTCCAGGGCGGCGCGCCTCGCCCAGCCCAGCCTCGCCTGGGACAGATCGGCCGGAACCCCCACGCTGTTGGCGTCTCCGGCGGCCAGCACGTCCAGAAGCCCGTTCAAGGCGGCGACAAAGGCCGCGCCGCTCGGCGCCGTCTCGGCCTTGAACTGCAACAGACTGGCGGCCTCCGCGACCCGCCCTTCCGCTTTCAGCCCTCCAGCATATTCCAGCAAGGCATCGACATCCGTCGGGGCCAGGGCCAGAGCGCGTCGATGTTGGACAAGCGCTTCGGCGTTTCGATAGCCGGACGCATAGATGGAGGCCGCGAAACGCGCGGCCTCGACATCGTCGAGTTTTCCGGCCGCCCTCATCTGCGCCATCAGGGCGTCGACCCGGCGATTGCGATCCGCATCGCTTTCGGCCGGATCGGGGAAGCGAAGCACATTGATGATCAGGCGGCGCAGATAGGCGTCGGCGTTGGCCGGGTCGACCTGGGCCAACCGGGCCAGGCTCGCGTTAAGGCCGGCGTAGTTCCTGAGCCGGGCCTGGACGGCCGCCAGTTGCTCCAAGGTTCGCACTTCGCCCGAACGTGAACGCTCGGCATAGCGGCGCACCGCGCGTTGAGCGCCGGCGCCGTCCTGCTGCGCGATACGGATTTCGACCAGAAGACTGACTTCGCCCTGATCGGCCGCGCCCGAAGCGATCCGCGCCTCCAGTTCAGCGGCGATAGGCTCCAGCTGACCCGTCTGTTGCGCGGCGCGAATGATCTGCCGTTGCAGGAAGGCCTTGCGCGCCGGAAGCCGAGTTCCCGCCCAAAGGGCGCGCCAGCGGGTCAGCGCCTCCGCCGGCCGACCCGCAGCGAAGGCGAGATCTGCGATATGGGCCTGCTGGTCGTCGTCCAGGACCCCGCCGCTCGCCTGGACGCCCAGCAGGGTTTCGAGGGCCAGATCCTGCCGGCCCAGACGTTCGTAGTTTTCGGCGACGGTGACGAGGGTCGCCGTGTCGCCCTGCGCCGCCGCCGAAAGAGCGCGCAGGCCCGCCTCTGCATCCGCCTCCCGACCCTGGTCGATGGCGGTTTCGACCTCGAAACGCCGAATCGCGACAGCGACGGCGGGCGTCGAGGCTGCATCGCCCAATATCCGGGAGGCCTGGTCGCCCATCCCCATGGCGATCATCTTGCGCGCCGTCTCGATCTGCACGTCCGGCCTGGCGCGGTTGGCGACGGCCAGGCTGCGATAGACCGCCACCGCCTCATCCGACCTGCCCTGCTCGAGATAGAGGGCCGCCAGACCATCGGCCCAGCGCGGATCGGCCGGCTGAACACGGATCAGGCGCCGATATTCGGCCTCGACTTCCGTCGTTCGACCGGCGGCGCGAAGCACGCCCAGCAGTCGCTCGCGCAGCGCGGCGTCCCCGGCCTGTTGAACCATGGCCACGGCGTCGTCGTAACGCCGCAACTCCAGCAGGACGTCCAGCCGCGCCTGATCCACCTCCGGCCCGCGCGGCTTATGCGCCAGGAACGCCTCCGCGCCCGCCAGCTGATCGGCTGTCCGATAGGCCTCCACGACCAGGGCGAGGGCGTAGAGCCGATCTTCCGTCGTCGCGGCGGCCTCGACCGCGCGCCAGGCGGAGGATGCAGCCGCGTCCGGCGAACCCTGGCCGATAGCCCAATCCGCCAGCCGCACGGCGTCGCTGTAGCGCACGGCGGCGTCGTTTCGAGGACGATACAGGGCGGCGGCGTCACCCGGCCTCCCCAGGAGACCGAGCACGGCCGCCGCCCGGTTCGCCACGGCCGCATCACCCGAGCCGGCCAGTTGAGACAGGGCGTCGGGCCTTCGTCCCGTCACGCCGATGATCGCCAGGCGACGGTCCAGCAGGGCGCGCTCTTGCGCATCGTCCGACTGCGCCCGCGCGCGTTCGTACCAGACGGACGCCGCCCCGGCCTGATTCTGGATGTCGAGCAGCCGCCCGCGCAGCAGCATGGCGTCCGTCGTTCGGCAGCGGTCGAGGGCGGCGGAAACCGTGTCGGTCGCTGCATCGACATCGCCGTCGCGCCATTCCAGCACGGCTTTCAGAACGGCGACTCGACAGGCGCGATCGGGATCGGCCCCGGCCGACAGTTCGTCCAGCCGGCCATAGACGCCGCTCAGGTCGTCGGCGAGCACGGCCTGGGCGTACAGCCGATCCGCCGCAGCAAAGTCGAGACGCGCGCCGGACAGGACGGCGTCGATCAAGGCGCGTGCGCTGGCGTCGGTCCGTGTCGGCGTGTTCGAGACCTCGCCGTCAGGCGACGCCGCCTGCGCCGTCACGGACGGGGCGACCGACACGCCGAGGCTGAGGCCGAGCGCCAGAAACAGGGAGCGTGATCGCAAAGTCATGATCTCGATCTCAAACGGCCAGCCGCCGGGGCGGCCAGCGACGATAGACGATGTCGGCGACGTAAAGGACCAGGGCCAGCCAGCAGAGCCAGCCCCACAGGTCCAGAGCCGTCGCCGGAGATCGTCCCTGCGGAAGGGGGGCGGCGCCGGCGCGGGAGGGAGTCTCGATCACCACCCCGCCCGTCAGGCGGGCCAGTTGATCCAGGGGGAGTCCGTCGGCTTGAGAGGCCGGACGGTCCGCTTGCCCGCCCCCGAGCGCCGGCAGGGCCGCGCGGGTCACGCCGCGACCGTCGCGAACCTCGACCCGCACAGGCGCGTCCATCGACGCCGCGCCTTCGGCCGTGAACAGACCCGGCGCCCGTTCGACCGCCGTCAGGGCGGGCCCGGCCTGGCCGGCGGCGTTCAGCACCCGGATTTGCGGCGGACCGCCGGCGGCCCCGCGAATGCGCTGGGCCACGACCTTGACCCGGCCGCCGACGCGGCCGAGGCGCACGTCCCACTCGGGGCGCGGATCGGCCGTGCGGGCGACCAGCCGCTGCATCCAATCCCCGTAACCGGCCCAGTTGCGCCAGTTGGCTGTTCCCTCGCCGACCGGCTCTGTCATCAGCGCCGTCACCCGACCGGCGCCCCATTGCCAGGAGGCCAGAACCGGCTCGCCCGTCGCGGTGCGGATCAGGGTCTCGGCGAGCGGCTTGACGCCCGCCTGGGCATAACCGTCCAGCCGTCGGGGCGGCGCCGCCGCCAGATCGCCCCATCCGAAGGACGGCGCCGACGGGGCCAGGGCGAAGCCGCCGCGCTTGATCCCGGGCTGGGGCTTCTGCTGGGGCTGTTTGAGATTGATCTCCACCAGGCTGAACTCGTCGCCGACGACATAGAAGCGCCCACGACCGAGCCGGGCCCACTGCGCCATGCGGGCCTCGCCTTCGGTGCTGCCGCCGACCAGAACCGTGGAAACCGTCACCTGGTCGTCGGCGATATGGCGGATCAGCTGAGGATAGCGATCCGCCTCCACCCCGGCGTCCGAGATCACCAGGATATGGCGATAGCGGGCCTGGGTGTTCTGCAGCCCGTAATAGGCCTCCTGCAGGGCGCCGAAGAGATGTTCGCTGCCGCCCTGGGCCTGAACGCGACCGATGGCGCGCTCGACCTCCGGAATGTCCCGCGCCGGCTGCATCGGCGTGACCCATTGCCGCCCGCCGTAGAACTCGACCACGCCCACGCTGTCGGCCGGCGTCAGCTTGCGCACGGCCAGGCGCGCGACCTGTTTGCCCAGATCAAGCGGCGCGCCCAGCATCGAGCCCGAGGTGTCGATGACGATGGCCAGCGCCACGCTGGGATCCTCGGTCTGCTCTTCCTGACGAAGGGTCACCGGCAGAGCGGCGGCGAGCGGCGATCCGGCGTAGCCTCCGGCCGCAAAGGCGCTCTCTCCGCCGGACACCATCAGACCCAATCCGTTCGAACGAACCGCCTCCATCAATCGCCGCTGCGTCGGGGCCGCCAGCGCCGAGGCCGGCACGTCGTCCAGCAGGACGGCGCGATAGGCCGACAGATCGACGCCGGCCAGGTCCGCCGGCGCCCGGCCGTCGATGCGCAGGCCTTGACCCGCGAGCCGCTGAAGCACGCTCGCCCCTCCGGCCTGACGCCCGTTCACATAGAGGACGGCCAGCGGATCCTGCACGGCCGCCGCCGTGTCGAACCGGCTGACGACGGAGCCGCCTCGCGCCAGTTCGACACGGATGGGCATATAGCCAGGACGATTGACCGGGATCTCGACCGACACGGCGGCCGGGCCGTCCAGATCCAGGGGACCCGCGCCGCCGATGCGCCGATCACCGCTGAACACCGCCAGCGACAGATCCTGTCCCACCCCGTCCAGCCCTATTCGCGCCGAGACATGCTCGCCGGCGCGGGCCGTCGGTAGCGAGACGTCGGCGACGAAGGCCTCGTTCCGTCCGGCGCGGATCGGGACGGCGTCGATGACGACGCCACGCGCCACCAAGGCGTCGACCGCCCGCCCCCAGGCCCGGTCAGCGCCCAGGCCGTCTCCGATCACGGTGACTCGTCCCTCCGCCCCCAACGGAAAGGCGGCCAGCGCCAGATCGAGGGCGTGAGGCATGGCGGCGGCCTGACCGGCGTCCGGCAGGGTGATTCGCCGCGTCGCCTTCAGAGCCAGGGGGACGCCGCCGCGTTGGATGACCACCACGGGACCGTTCCGCTCCGCACGCGTCAGGACCGCCTTTGCGGCCGAGGCGGCCTGGGCGCGCGAGACAGGCGACAGAGCATCGCCCTGATCCACGATGATCACCGACGTCGGGCCGCCCCGACGCACGACCAGACTGGGTTGCGCCAGGGCCGCCACGAGCGCCAGGAAGACGGCGGTGCGAAGCGCGACCCGCACCCTGGCGGCCTTGCGCGCCCACCACAGGAAGCCGGGGATCAGGAGCAGGAGCCAGCCGGCTTCGGGATGAAGAAAGGTCAGGTGCACGACGCGGTCCTCAAGCCATCGCCCCGCGCTGCTGCAGTCGCCATTCGAGCAGCAACAGCAGGCCGGCGATCACGACGAGCAGGATGAAAAGAAGATCGACGGTCGGGCCTTGCACCGGGGCCACGCTGACGTCGGCCGGCACGGCTCGGGCGGCGTCCAGGGTCAGGGTGCGGTCGGTCAGGGAGACGGCCACACGCAGGTCGCCGATCCGGGCCTCGCCCGCCTGATCCAAGAACAGGTCGCCGTTCAATGCGCGGTCGGCGATCCGGCGGTCGGCCGCCAGACCATAGAGGTCCGACTGGTCGGTCAGATCGGTCCCGGCCTGGGCATACGGAATCCAGGGCGGCGTATCCGCCAACCAGGACAGGGTGCGCGACACAAAGACGGGGAATCCCGAAGCCGCCGGGAACCCGCCTCTCTCGTCGAACAGGGCCGACCAGACGGCCACGCCGCGCTGCTGGCCCGGACGGGTTTCCGCAGACACCTCGCGCCGGGTGGTGCGGGCCAGGGCCTGGGTCTCCACCGCCGATATCCCGAGGGACGCCAGGGCCGCAGACAGGTCCGGCTCGGCCTCGTCGGCGCCATAGGTGAACACGAAGGCGCTCTGCTCGCCGGCCTGGGTCACGACCAGGGCCGGCCGGTCCTCGCCGAACCGCTCGCCGGCCCGCCGAACCACGACCTGGGCGTCCTTCGGCGCGGTGACGGCGAAGGCGGGGTTGAGCCGAACGGCGCGGGCGACGGCGGCCGGCGCACCGGACGACAGGGCCACGCGCACAGGACGCCGGTCCGGCAGTCGCAGGCTGGCCTGATCGTCGGCGGGAAAGGCGTCGGATCGCGCCAGCCGCACGGCGAACAAGCCGCCGTCCGCGACCGCGTCCCGCACGATCAGTTTCCCGTCGGGACGGGCCAGGATATCAACCACGACATCGCGTCCGTCTCGGCTGAAGCGCAGAGCGTCTGCCGGCACGGGCCGGCCGTCGGCGCCGATCGCCTCTACGAGAATATCCGCACGCCCGGCGTCGCCCGAGGCCGCAGGCGAGGCGCCTAGGGCGACCACGCCGCGATTGTCGGGCGTCGGCCTGGCCAGATACCCATAGACAAGACGCTGACCGGCGGTGGACGTCACGTCCCGGGCGCCCGACCATGCGCCGTAATAGTGGACGACCGTGGGCCGCCCCGCCGCCGACACGCCCGCCAGCTCTTGATTGGCGACGGCGTGGGCGAAGCTCGAGGGCGCAAGGCGGGCGCGAACCCCGTCCAGGCGCCGGCTCAGCAAGGCCGGGTTTTCACCCGGCTGCAGGAGAGGCGCGGCGACGGGGCCGTCCAGATAGACGGTGCGACGGGCGGGATCGGTGTTTCGGACATCGGCCATCAAGGCGCGGCGCGCCTGGGCCAGGTCGTCGCGCCCCGTCAGGCCGGCGGAGGCGTCCAGATAAAAGATGTGATCGACGGCGTCCCGGCCCGGCGTGATCTCAGGTCGCGCGCCGGCCGCCCAGAGCAGCAGGCCGATCGCCAGGATCAGCAGATAGGCCAACCAGCGCTGGAACCGCTGGCGGAAGACGCGCAAGGGCGTGACCCTGGCGGCCTGCGCCCAGAGCCCCGCAGCGGCGATCCGCACGTGCTTCTGACGCGCCTTCAGAACCTGAAGCCCGAACAGGAGGGCGGCGAGGCAAACGGCGCCGGCGATGACGGCCCAGAGTGGAAGCGACAGGAAACTCACAGCTTGACCGCGCCATCGCCGAACAGCGCCGACAGTTGGTCACGCACCGGCTTGTCGGCGTCGATCTGCACGAGGCCCGCGCCGCGGGTCCGTGCGAACTCCGACAGGGCGTCGGTGAAGCGGCGGTAGGCGGCCTTGTAGCGCGCCATGAGGTCGGGCGTGATCGTGACCGAAGTCGGTTGGGCGTGTTCGCCGTCTTCCAGCAGGATGTCCCCGCTGAGGTCGGGATGGCGTTCGGGGTCCGCGTCGTAGGCCTTGACGATCTGCACCAGCAGAAGCCGATGCGGCAGTTGCTCCAGCCCTCGCACCACGGATTCTATGCCGGCCTCGTCGAAGAAGTCCGACACCACGATCACCAGACCCTGGCGCAGGCGAAGGCCGGCCAGGTGAGCCAGAGCCGCCGCCAGCCCGGTGCCCTGCAGCGCCGAATATCCCGCCAGGCTGTGCGCCACACGCGCCAGATTGCCCTTGCCCGAGACCGCGCGGAACTCGATTTCAAGCGTGTCGGAAAACGGAAACAGACCCACGGAGTCGTGCTGGTCCAAGGCCACGGCCGCCAGGGCCAGGGTCGCTTCCTGTGCGGCATGGATGCGGGGCGGCCGTTCGACGAACAGGCTGCGCGACCGGTCGACCAGGAAATAGACCGGCATGTCCTGGCTTTCCTCGAACACCCGCACGAACAGGCGGCCGAGACGGCGATAGACGTTCCAGTCGATGGCGCGCAGGTCGTCGCCCGCCACATAGGGTTTGAAATCGGCGAACTCCGCGCCCTGGCCGCGCGCGTTCGTCCTCTGCTCGGCCAGGCGGCCGCCCTTTTGGGCGCGCGAAATCCGCAGCGAAAAGGGTCGCAGCGCCGCCAGGAAGGTCGGATCGAACAGGGCCTCGAACGTCAACGGATCGGCCAGACCGGAAACGGCGGCAGGGGCGGCGGCGACGCGCGGACGGCGACGAAACAGCATCATCGACCGCCCCCGTTCCGCGCGTTGAAATAGTCGCGGGTCGCACGCTGTTCCTGAGCGCTGGCGGCCAGGGGCGCCGTCCGCGCCGCCTCGCCTCTCGCCATGCCACGATCCTGAGCCCGGACGCCGCTCGCCGGCAGAGGCTGCGGCGCCCCGTCCCGCGTGGTCGTGCGGATGCGGCCCGGGCTGGCCATCCCGCCAAGACGGTCCTGCATCGGCGTCGCCAGCATCAGGCTGGACACGCCGCGCCCCTTCTTCAGCCCCGTCTCGGGGCCGCTCTGACCGCCGTTCTCGCCCTGGCCTCCGCCCTGCTCGCGGCCGGACTGGTTCTGGTCTCCGCGACGACTGCGCCCCGGCTGCTGGCCCTCCCCGCTCTGGGATTGGCCGGAGCCGGAGTCCTGAGGCTGGGGCCGGGCGGCGGACGGGGCGTTCTGCCGGGCGCCGGAGGACTGACCGCCGGGCGCCTGGGACGCAGGGGCGTCAGTCTTGTCCTGAGCCATCGCCTCGCCGGGCGTTTGCTCGTCATCCTGCGGCTGTCTGGCGTCGCGATCCTGACCCGCCCCGCTGGACGAGGCGCTGTTGCCGGCCGCGCCCTGACCGCCACGCCCCCGGCCCTCTCCCTGGCCCGCAGCGGATTGGGACGGCGCGCCCGCGCGGGCGGCGGCGTCCTGTGCGGAGGCCGCGGCGCTGCGCGACGGCGAAAGGCGCGCCATCAACCTTTGGAAGGCGGCGGCCAATCCGGCGCCGGGCTTGTCCAGGCCCGGGCGCGTCGTCACCTCGACATCACGACCCGGCGCGGTCGGGGACGCAGCGCCTGCGATCGGCGTCGTGTTTTCGGAACGCGCCTCTGGCGCGGCGACGGCCGCCGATCGCGGCGATATCGCAGCCGCCGCCGGGTTCGCCGGTGCGGCCGCTTCGGGCCAGAACTGAGGAACGGCGAAGGCCGCCGCCAGGCAAAGAATCCCCGCAGCCGGCCATAGCCACAGCCGCGAGCGGCCCAACCTCAGCGCGCCGTCGTCGTCGCCCACGTCGCTGTCCTGCGCCCGCGCCACCCAGGGCGCAGCCTCCTGCAAGGCGGCGTCGTGGAAGGCCGTTCGGCGATCCAGTCGTTCGAACTCGTCGGACGTCTGCAGCCGGTCGTTCAGGCGCAACCGATGATCGAGCAGCGCAAGAGCGGCGGTCCGGGTGCGGCTGGTCGCTTGGCGAGCCCGCATATAGCCGAACGCCCCTGCCGCGAGGGGCGCGCCGACTGCGGCGATGAGGACGCCCGCAACAGTCGGGGCGACGAACGGCGCGGACAGGGCGAGAAGGAGCGGACCGGCCGCCGAGGCGGGAGCCGCCCAGGCCAGGGCCCGCCGCACCGCACGTCGGCGCGTCGTCGTCAAAAGGGCATGCCGTCCGCGCGTCTCGAGGCGATCGAGGCGACGACGCAACCCATCATCGACGCCCTGGATCATCCGTTCCATTTCGACCCGCGCAAACTCATCAGAACTGTCACATAGGACCGGTGGCTTGCACCAACCTTACAGTGTCCTCGTTTCATTGCCCCGCTATTTCGCCTTGCGTTCCAATAGAGAAGCTGAGCGCGTCAGGCTGGGGCAAGCTTCATGTGATTGGTGGGCGACAAGCGACATCGGCTTGTGAGGACCGACCTTGACGACCTTCGGAAAACCTATCGTCGGCGCCGTTCTGGCTGTCCTTCTGACCTGCGGCGCCTCGAACCTCGCTTTGGCGCAGGCAAGGCCGGAATTGGGCCAGGTCCGCATCCCCTACGAAACCTTCACCCTGCCCAACGGCCTGACGACCCTGGTCTATACCGACCACACCGTTCCCACGATCTTCGTCGGCGTCTGGTACAAGGTCGGGTCCAAGGACGAGCCTGTCGGCAAGACGGGCTTCGCCCATCTGTTCGAACACCTGATGTTCCAGCCGACGGTCAATCGGCCGACGGAGTACTTCCCCCCGCTGGAGGCCGTCGGCGCCACCGGCATCAACGGCAGCACCACCGCCGACTACACCAACTACTTCCAGACGGTGCCTGCCAACGCCCTCGACCGGGCGCTCTGGATGGAAGCCGATCGCATGGGCCACCTGACGGACGGCATGACCCAGGCCCTGCTCGACGAACAGCGGGCCGTGGTCAAGAACGAGAAGCGCCAGAATGAACTCGGCCCCGGCCGTTCGGCGGAAGCCCAGTTCCTGAAGGGCTATTATCCGGCCGGCCATCCCTATGGCCACACGACCATCGGCTCCATGGAGGACATCGACGCCGCGACCCTGGAGGACGTCAAGGCCTGGTTCGACGCCCACTACGGCGCATCGAACGCGGTGCTCGTCCTGTCCGGCGACATCGATGTCCAGACGGCGCGTGAGAAGACGGCCTTCTATTTCGGCGGCGTCCGCCAGGGCGAGCCGATCAGCCGCCCCGACCGCTGGACGCCCTCGTTTGCGGACATCCGACGCGACATCGTCTACGAGAACCTCCCGGCCGCCGTAATCTCCCGCACCTGGCCGTTGAACAACGGATCGCCACGCGACAACACGATGCTTCAACTCGCCGCCAAGGCGATGGCGCGGGGTCGAGGCACGCCGCTCCATGACGCGCTGGTCGAGAATCTCAAGATCGCCGACGGCGTGTCGGCCGGCGTCAGCGAGAGCCAGCTGACCAGCGCCTTCAATCTCTCGGTCGCCCTGAAGCCGGGCGTGACGCCCGAGGCCGCCAATGCGGCCATCGATCGCGAACTGGCGAAGTTTTTCCAGACCGGCCCTGACAGGGACCGCCTGGAAGAGATCGTCACGGCGAGCGACATCTCGCTGTTGCAGACGATGGAAAGCAGCGCCGCGATCGGCGCCTGGCTGGCCAGCGGCGCTGTCACCCACGACGACCCGGTCTATTTCCTGAAGCAGCGGGAATGGATCGGCGACGTCGACGCCAAGGCCGTGACGCAGTTGATCCAGGCCGCCCTGTCGCGCCCCTATTATGAACTCGTCCAGCTTCCCACGCCCGTTCCGGCCGCGGCGCCGACGGGCCTGGCGGACCCGACCCGCATGCCCGATCCCAGCCCCGCGGACGCGGCGATCGCCTTCCCCAGCGTCTCGGAAGCGGTTCTCGCCAACGGCTTGAAGATCGTCGTCGCCCATCGTCCCAATCTGCCCATCGTCAGCGCCAGCCTGCAGTTCTCGACCGGCTCTCTGGCGGAGGACGCCTATGGACGAGGCACGGCGAACCGCGCCTTCGCCATGCTGACCAGCGGCACGCGCCGCTACGACGCCGAACAGCTCAAGCGCCAGGCGACGAAGGCCGGCGTCAACATCGCCGCCGCCGCCCAGGCGCGTGAAAGCGCTGTGATGTGGACCATGCTGAGCAGCCGTCTCGACGACGGTTTCAGCTTCGCCTCGGAGGTGGTGCGCCATCCCACCTATCCCCAGGCGGAGATCGACAAGGCGCTGGAGCGGGTCGGGCCGCAGTTCGACGCCTATGAACGCAATCCCCTGCAGTCGGCCGGCCCCGTCTATGGGCGGGCGATCTGGGGCGAGGACCATCCTCTGGGGCGGATCGGCACGCGCGAGGACGCCAACGCCATATCGCGCGACGAGATCCAGGCCTTCCATGATCGCGAGATCGGGCCGAACAACGCCACCCTCTATCTGGTCGGCGACATCACGATCGACCAGGCCAAGGCCCTGGCCCAGGCCCACTTCGGCGACTGGCGCCGCGTCACGCCGACGCCTGTGAAAGAACGAGGGGCGGCGACCGCGACGCCGGGCCGCATCATTCTGGTGGACGCCCCCGGCGCGGCCCAGACCAGTCTGACGGTCGGCGAGCTCACGACCGCGTTCGACGCGGACCAGGCGGCCGCCGGCGATCTTGCGGATGGAATCCTGGGCGCAGCCTTCAACAGCCGCCTGAACATGAATCTGCGAGAAGAGAAGGGCTGGACCTATGGCTTCACCGGCGGCGTCACGGACACGCCGGTCGGCCCGCGCACCTTCACGGCGTCAGGCACGGTCGAGACTGACCGCACCGCCGACGCCATGAGGGAGGTCCGCAGAGAGATCGCCGACTATGTCGCCGACCGGCCCGCGACCCTCGAAGAGCTGGAGCGGGCCCGCACCTCGCGCATGCGGGCCCTGCCCTCGGCCTTCGCCGGCAACGCCGCCTTCCTCTCGGCGATCACAGGCGCCGCCGCCTATGGCCAGCCCTATGACCGCGCGGCCACGTCCGGCGCGCGGTTGGCGGCGGTGTCGCTGGATCAGGTTCAGGCCGTGTCGCGCACGACCTACGATCCGACGCGCCTGACCTGGGTGGTGGTGGGCGATCTCTCCAGGATCGAAGCCCCCGTCCGCGCGCTGAACTTCGGCCCTGTCGAGGTCTGGGACATCTACGGCCACAAGGTCCGCTAAGCGCGCGCCTGAAACAGAAAAAGGCGCCGCGGGCCATGCAGGATCCCGCGGCGCCCTCAAGCACCCTCGCAAACGGCCCAGATTGGGGACTAGTCCGTCGCGTAGGGCCGCTTCACATGGGCCAGAACGTCTCCCAGGAGATCGTCGGCCGAAAGGGCGTTGGCCTGGGCGTGGTAGTTCAGCACCAGGCGGTGGCGCAGCACCGGCATGACCACGGCCGCCACATCATTGGTCGAGACCGCGAAACGATCGTCCAGCAGGGCCTGGACCTTGGCGGCCAGCATCAGGCTTTGCACGCCGCGCGGCGAGGCGCCCAGCGCCACGCTGCGGTTGATGCTGTCCGGCGCATAGTCGCTGCCCGGCTGGGTCCCCATGACCAGACGAATGGCGTAGGCCTTGGCCGCCTCGGTCACCGGGACCTGCCGCACGACCGCGCGCATATGCTGCAGGGTCTCGGCGTTGGTGACGGCGTTCAGCACCACGTCGTGGCCGCTCGTCGTGCGGTCGATGATGGCGTGATAATCGGCCTCTGAAGGATAGCCGACCACCAGCTTGAACAGGAAACGGTCCAGCTGGGCCTCCGGCAGCGGATAGGTGCCTTCCTGGTCCACCGGGTTCTGGGTCGCCATGACGCAGAACGGTTCGGGCATCTTGATGGTGCGGCGGCCCACCGTCACCTGACGTTCCTGCATCACCTCCAGAAGCGCGGACTGGGTCTTGGGCGTCGCGCGGTTGATCTCGTCGGCCAGGACCAGGTTCGAGACGATCGGCCCCTGCTGGAAGGTCAGCTCATGGCCGCCGCCCTCGGCTTCGGTCAGAACGGTGGTGCCGACGATGTCGGCGGGCATCATGTCGGGCGTGAACTGGATACGCGAGAACGGCAGGTCGATGGCCCGACTGATCGAGGAGACCAGCATGGTCTTGCCCAATCCCGGCACGCCTTCGAGCAGGACGTGGCCGCCGGCCATCAGCGCCGTCAGCACGCCGTCGACGACGTCGGCCTGCCCCACGATCATCCGCCCGACCTCGGCGCGGATCTTGATGAAGGTTTCCTTGAACGCGGCCGCGCTCTGGCGGGCCAGTTCTACGTCGTCAGTCGAAACCATTGAAAATCCGCACACTTAGATTCAGTCAGACAGGGTATGACACATAAGGCTTGCACCAGTCTGGCAGGCTTTCGAATGACGCGGCGTCAGCCTTCGTCCGCCAGACAATAGCCCAGCCCCCTCACCGCGCGGATACGCACCCGGTCCGTGCGCCGCGCCAGATTGGTGCGCAGCCTTGAAATCTGCGACTCGAGCGAGTTGGCGTTGACGACCTTGTCGTAGCCGTAGACCCGCGCCTCCAGCGTCTCGCGCTGGATCACCGCGCCGGGTCGGGCCATGAGCGCCTCAAGCACCAGGGCCTCCGTTCGGCGCAACGTCAGCGGAGCCTCGTCGATGAAGAAGACGCCGCTCTCGAGATCATACAGCAGCGGTCCGAACTGACGGGTCTCGCGCCGAACCTCGAGAGAGCGGCGCAGGGCGATGCGGATTCGCGCCAGAAGCTCGCGGGGCTCGAACGGCTTGGCGATATAGTCGTCGGCGCCGGACTCCAGGCCTTCGACCCGATGGTCCGGCGTCGCCATGGCCGTGAGGATGATGTAGCGCTGACGCCGGTTGCGATGGGCGGAATAGGCGATCAGCGAGACGCCGTCGCCATCCGGCAGTCCCCGATCCAGCAAGACCAGATCGAATTCATTGGCGTCCACGGCGCTGCGCGCAATGGCCAGGGACGGCGCGACATCGACGACGAACCCCTGGCGTTCCAGGTAGATGACGAGGGTCTCGGCGACATCCGCATCGTCTTCGACCAACAACAGACGCATCAGAAACACCTCGCTGGATCGAAGGCGTCGACCCCGTGGGCAATGCCGCACGCTTCTCCTTTAGCGAACCTGACGGCATGGGCGCCAGCGTCGGGGCGCGTCGTGACGCGCCCCGACCCCTTCAGAACGAATACTGAAGTTCGAGGGAGAAGGTTCGACCCGCCGCATTGTAGCGCGCCGTATCGTATGGACGGCCCTGAACCACGACGAACGGCGGAGCTTCGTCCAGAATATTCCGGCCGGCGAAGTTCAGACGAATGTCGTTGTTGATCCGCCAGGCCGCCGTCAGATCCATGATCAGCATGTCATCGACCGGGATCAGACGGTTTTCATACATGTTGACGCCGGCCGACCGGAAGATCTCGTAGTCGTTGGTGTATTCAGGCGTGTAATAGGCCCAGAGAGACGCGTTGAAGTCGTGATAATACCAGCCGAGCGACCCGACCACCTTGTAGTCGTCCGGTCCCTGCAGAAGGCCCAAGGCGGACAGCGGCTCGCGGTCAGGGAAGGCCTGGCGTTCGGCCTTGATGTTGTCGAGCACATTGATCTTGGGTTCGAACGTCCCCCAGTTCGTGTTCCACAGATAACTCAGTTCGTAGTTGATCGACTCATACTCCGACCCGACGATGTTGAAGGTCATCTGGCGCGCCTCGATGATCTTTCCGTTGGCGTCGCGCGGATAGAATTGCGTCAGGCGAAGGATTTCATCCCGGCG
Source organism: Brevundimonas sp. EAKA (assembly GCF_000698025.1). Taxonomy (NCBI): domain Bacteria; kingdom Pseudomonadati; phylum Pseudomonadota; class Alphaproteobacteria; order Caulobacterales; family Caulobacteraceae; genus Brevundimonas; species Brevundimonas sp. EAKA. Next base: position 15,955 of record NZ_JMQR01000016.1, read on the forward strand.
CAGGAAAGTCTGGAGATCGTTCTGGTTCGCATATTCGCTGTCGATCTTGGTCGAATTGTACGCAACGTCGAACGTCAATCCGTCCAGCATCCCCTTCGGCCGCCACGTCAGGCCATAGGACACCTGGGTGGACTTCTGAGGTTCAAGGTCGGGGTTCGGCGCAACGACCCTCGGCACCACATAGGTCCCAGGCCGCGAACAGTCCGTCGTGCACTTGTACAGCGGATCGTCGGAGATGGTAGTCGTCGTGCGCTGCGTGCCGAGCGGATTGAACAGTTGGGTATAGGGCGGCGCCTGGAAACCTTCCGTCCAGCGCGCGCGCAGGGCCAGGCCCTCGAAAGGCTCCCAACGCAGGCCGACGGCCGGCGTGGTGTTGGCGAAGGTGTTGGAATCGTAGAGCAGTTCTCCGCCCATCGAATACGGAACGTTGTTCACCGTCCCGATCGGCCCTTCTGTCGTATAGCTGTCACGACGGGCGGCGAGGCTGAGCAGAAGCGACCGCGCACCAGTGTAGTTGAAGTTCTCGCCGAAGATCGGAACCCTCAACTCCGCGAAATAGGCATGTCGATCTCGGGTGACAGGATTGATGGTGCGAATCCGCACTTCCTTACTATCGGTGTCGTCAACCGTCATCTCGGCGCCGACCGCATAGAACAGCTTGCCGGCCGGCAGCGTCCACAGGACGCCGTTCATACGCGCTTCCCAGTTCTGGGTGCCAGACGCGCGCGCTTCCGTCACGGGGATATAGTAGAAGTCAGCGACGTTGGACCCGCCGCCGTCGGCGGTGGACTTCCATGGATTGAAGGCGAGAGTCGGATCGCTGCTGGTCAAGGCCAGGCACTGGCGATCAAACACGCCTTGAAGATAGTCACGGTCGGCGCCGGTGACGCGATTTTCCGCCAGATCGCGATTGTAGCACTTCACCCCGCTCGGCGAGGTCGCATCCGCTTTGAAATCCACGATCGAACCCAGGTTCGGGCTCTGACCGGAGGTGTCGGCCTCGGACCGCGAATAGAGGAGCTCGATCTTGGTGTCCGCGTTGAACTGGTAGCTCAGGCCAGCATTGATGTTCCACTGGGTCGCGGTGTTCGAAATCCGTCCAGCCGGCAGTTGTCCAGCCTCGACCTCCGCCTGAGGATTGTAGGCGACGATCGGCCCCGGCGTGAACCTGTCGAACGGATTGGCGGGGAATGGATTATAGGCCTGACCCGGCGCCAACTGAACCTCAAGCCCCTCCGCATAGAGGATGTCCTGCTCGCTCTTGGAGCGCGTGTAGAGCGCATCCCCGAAGAACGTCAGCTTGTCCGTGATCTTCTGCTCGAAGTTCAGCGTAGCGCTGGTGCTTTCCGACTCCGGTCCGGCGAACTCGGGCACGTAGTCGGGCAGGGCTTCCGCGCCGACAGTGATGAAGTCGTTCAAGCCGGGCCGGCCGACGAAGCCAGGTCGCACGGTCAGGCCTTGCGAAACGTACCCGCTTTCGAACGTCACCGGATCGAAGCGATAGAAGCTCCGATCGATCACGCCGGGCTGCAGCCCCCGACTGAAGGACCGCGTATCGAAGGCGGTATCTCCGCCATAATAGCTGGAGTAGTTTTCGGTGACGTATCCGCTCTTGTGGTTGTTGACCGGTTTGCGGCGACTGAAGTCCAGCGTTCCCGAGATGTTTCCCGATCCCCAGGAATAGCCGGAGAACAGGCTGATGCGGCTGTTGTCGGCGTCATTGCTCGACACCTCGTGCTGAACCGTCAGCGTCGATCCGACGAAGTCCTTGCGCAGGATGAAGTTGATGACGCCGCCGATGGCGTCAGCGCCGTAGACAGCCGAGGCCCCGCCGAACGAGATTTCCACGCGCTCGACGGCGCTGAGCGGAATGCCGTTCAGATTGGCGAACCCGTCCTCGATGCCGGCGGCGCCCGCGACCCGTCGACCATTGATCAGGATCAGGGTGTTGCCCGCACCCATGCCGCCCAGGTTCGCCGCCGACACGCCGAGCGAGCCGATCTGCGAGACACCGACCTGCCCCCGATTGGAAAGGGGGCCACGCGCCCGTTCGTTGGTGACGGCGCCGATGGTGGCGACGTTCTGCGGCAGTGTGCGGATCAACTGCTCGACGCTGGTCACGCCGCGCGCCTGAATCTCCTCCTTGGAGATGACGATGACGCGCGAGGTCGGATCCCCGCTCCCCAGTCGGCTGCCCGTCACCTCGACCGAGTCCACGACGGCGGCCTCGCCGGCGGTGTCGATGGCGGCCTGCTCGGCGCGCGCGCGTTCCTCATCCGTCTTTTGCGGCGCCGCCGATTGCGCCCAGGCGCCGCCGGCCGATGCACAGAGCATCAAAGCCAACATCGAAGTGCTCATCGTCCTTGTCATAAGTCTCTCCCCCTGCCGGCTATGCCGGCGCAATTTCCACCTCCGTTGCACGGTGAAAGGAATGACGCGGTGTTCAGTGACCGGCAGAAATTCCGCAGCACGTTGCAACACCGTCATGGTTACGTCGCCAAGCTTGCACCAAACTGGCAGCACCAACGGCGTTCTGCTGAATTCGCCGATTTCAACACCCGCAAGCAATAATATTGCCCGGAGTGACGACGGAGACACAGCTCGTGCATGATCGAGCACAGGATCGACCCATACCGGCAATCCCTTCCTTCCGACAGGGCAATGGGAACACCACGGGCGGGCGGATTTCCTACGCCCGTTCCGACGGAGGCGCTGTGTCCGTTGGAGGCTGGACGGGTCTTCAGCGGGGACGACCGCCTCTCAAGTCATCCGGGACGCCCCCCGCGGACGGGAGACCGATCTAGAGGGGCAGGTGCGCGCAATATCGGGCAATATAGTCGTCCTGAGAGGGAAGCCTGGACGACGCTTCGCGCACCATCCTTCGCAGCCGCTCCAGGCTCGACATCAGTTGGGTCGCGCTCACTGCGTCGACGAGCGGGTGATGGCGTCGAGGCAGGATGTCCTGCCCCAGATAGACCGCGACCCAGCTCGGATGCAGGAACAGACCTTCTCGATAGTCTTGAACGACCCCGCGCGCGCGGAATAGCTCGATCTTCTCCGAGAGCGTATCCGGCAGCGGCATGGTGCGGACATAATCCCAGAAGGGCGTGTCGTTCCGGGCGGTCGCGCAATAGTGCAGGATTATGAAATCGCGGATCCGGATGTATTCGAGATCCATCTGGCGATTGAACTCCGCCTCCGTCGCCGGGTCGATCACGGCGGTTGGCCAGAGTTCGATCAGCTTGGTGATGGCGATCTGGATCAGATAGATGCTGGTCGATTCCAGCGGTTCGATAAAGCCCGAGGATAGTCCCACGGAGACGCAGTTGGCCGCCCAGTTCCGCGTCCTCTGACCCGCCGTGAACTTCAGGACGTTCGGCGCCTTGAGCGGCTTGCCCTCAAGGCGCCCGACCAGTCGATCCAGCGCCGCAGCCTCGTCGATGAAGGCGCTCGAATAGACATAGCCGTTGCCGACCCGGTGCTGCAGCGGAATGCGGAACTGCCAGCCCGCTTCCAGCGCCGTGGCGCGGGTATAGGGGACGGTCGGCTGATCACTCTCGCACGGCAGGGCCGCCGCCCGATCGCACGGCAGCCAGTGCGACCAGTCAGTAAAACCGGCCTTCAATGTCTGTTCGATCAGCAGCGCCCGGAATCCGGAACAGTCGACGAACAGGTCGCCCTCGATCTGACGTCCATCATCCAGCGTCACCTTGGTGATCGCCCCGCTCTCGCCGTCCTGCGCCACATTCTGGATACGCCCCTCGATCCGGCGCACGCCCTCCGTCTCGGCCATGCCCCGCAGGAAACGGGCGTACAGGGTGGCGTCGAACTGATAGGCGTAGCGGTACGTCGACAACAGCGAGCGGGGATCATCGGACGGCGGGGCGAACCGACCCTCCCGCGCCGCCACGACCGGCAGCGAATAGTCGTCGATCGGCCCGACGTCCCCCAGCTCGCGTCCCCGCAGCCAGTAGTGATGAAAAGGCGCCTCCCCGCCCGGCGCGCCGTAGTCGCCGAAGGGGTGGATGTAGCTGCCCCCTATCTGGCCCCAATTCTCGAACTGGATGCCCAGTTTGAACGTCGCCCTCGTGGCCTTCATGAACGCCGCTTCGTCGATGCCTAGGCGTTCGTTAAAGGCGCGGATGTGCGGCAGGGTGGACTCCCCGACGCCGACCGTCCCGATCGCCTCGGACTCCACCAGGGTGATCTGGACGCCCGAAGGCGCCACAAGCCGCGCGAGCGCCGCCGCCGTCATCCAACCGGCTGTTCCGCCGCCAACGATCACGACCCGTCGTACGGCTGTTGCGGATGGGATTGCAGTCGTCATCGCCCGCTCGTTTCAGGCGCAAACGCGCCGCATCTTGAGGTCCGGCACGATGGCCCGACCGGAAGGCCGCGACAACACCCCCGTTGTGACAGCGCTGTCAAGTGATAGACTCGCCGCTCTAATGCGGAGCGGATCGAGCCGCTCGCCTCGGAGGAAACCATGACACCCAAAACGCGTCTGTTGGCGGCGGCCGCCGCGCTTGCCTGCTTGCCCCCCGCGACTGCGACGGCTCAAAACCTCAACGTCATTCGATTGAATCAGGCGGGCTTCGAAACCCACGGCCCCAAGACGGCGACCGTGCCGAATCCTTCGCGCCAGCCGCTTGACTGGCGTGTGCTGGACGAAGCCGGCCGACAGGTCGCCGAAGGCCGGACCAGTGTCTTCGGAGAGGACGCCGCATCCGGCGAGCACGTCCACACCGTCCTCTTTTCCGACATCCGCACGCCCGGATCCGCCTACCGACTTGTCGTAGGCGATCACGAAAGCCGGCCGTTCGCGATCTCCGATCATCCGTACCGGTCGCTGCAATACGACGCCCTCTCCTATTTCTATCAGAACCGCGCCGGCGTCCCGATCGACGTCAAGCATGTCGCCCGCCCCGATCTCGCTCGGCGGGCCGGACATGAGACGGAGACCGCCACCTGCTTTTCCGGAACAGACCAGTTGGGCACGGCGTGGCCCGGGTGCGACTACAGCCTCGACGTCAAAGGCGGTTGGTACGACGCCGGGGATCACGGAAAATATGTGGTGAACGGCGGCATAGCCGTGTGGATGCTGCTGAACGCCTATGAAAGAGCGCAGGTCAAGGGCGGCCAGGGCGCGGTCGCCTTCGCGGACGGAAGGGCGAATATTCCGGAAGCAGGCAACGGCGTCGACGATCTGCTCGACGAGGCGCGTTACGAGATCGAGTTCCTGCTGAGGATGCAGATACCGGAAGGAACCAGGGCGATGGTCCCTGTCGGCCCGCAACGGCGCGATCATCCGCTTCAGCTGACCGAGATCGACGCCGGGGGCATGGCCCACCATAAGGTCCACGACGCGTCCTGGACGGCGCTGCCGACCGCGCCGGCCGACGACCGGGAACGCCGCCTCCTCTATCCGCCCAGCACGGCCGCCACCCTCAATCTCGCGGCGGTCAGCGCACAGTGCGCCCGGATCTGGCGCTCGATCGATCTTGAGTTCGCTCGACGCTGCGCGACCGCGTCGCAGCGCGCCTATCGGGCCGCGTTGCGCAACAGGTCGGTCTTCGCGCAGGATCGCTTCCCGGGCGGCGGCGGCTATGGCGACGGGGATGTATCGGACGAGTTCTACTGGGCCACGGCGGAACTTTACGCCTCGACCGGCGCCGCCGCCTATCTCACCGCCCTGAAGACCTCGCCCTATTACCTGGGCGCTCCCCGGTCTGGCTCGACCGCCACGGGCGATCCCAGCTGGTCTTCCGTCGCCAGCCTGGGATCCATGACCCTGGCCCTGGTCCCCTCCCCCCTGCCCGAGGAGGACCGCGTCAGGGTTCGAGCCAATCTGGCGGCGAGCGCGCGGGCCTATGTCGAGGAAGGCTGGCAGTCAGGCTATGGCGTGCCTTTCGGCGGGGCCGATTATCCCTGGGGTTCCAACGGCGCCATCCTGAGCCGCGCCGTCGTCCTGGGCCTCGCCTTCGACTTCACCGGCGACTGGAACTACCGCAACGGCGTCATCCAGGCGCTCGACTATGTCCTGGGGCGCAACCCCCTCGATCAATCCTATGTCAGCGGGTACGGAGCCCGGCCGCTGCAGAACCCGCATCACAGGTTCTGGGCGCATGCGGCCGATCCCGCCTATCCGGCGCCGCCTGCGGGCGCCCTGTCAGGCGGCCCTAACAACCAGTCCATGACGGACGAGGTCGCCAAGACCCTCATCGGACGTTGCCGGGCCCAGACCTGCTGGGTCGACGACATCCGCGCCTACGCCCTGAACGAAGTCGCAATCAACTGGAACGCGCCTCTGGTCTGGACCACCGCCTTCCTCAACGACCACTGAGCAAAAAAAGGCGCGCCGTCCGGAGACGGCGCGCCAGGTTCGCTCAGGAAGCGATCGGGGAGAGGCTTTAGAAAGTCCCGCGGACGACGAAGGAGAAGCGACGGTCATTGCGGAACCACGACCGCGGCGCCTCCTGCAGGCTGTTGTCCAGCACCTGAAGGGTCTTGGTCGTTTCGTTCGTCAGGTTCACCGCCTGGACGCCGACCTTGATCCGATCGTTGATCGAATAGAACAGCGAGCCGTCCAGCTGGCCGGTCGCATCGGACATGATCGGCGAGAAGGGAACGATCTCGTCGCGCGTCGTCAGCAGGAACTCCGAGCGCCAGCTGTAGGCCAGGCGCGCCGAGATCTTGGCGTTCTCGTAGATGGCCGTGAAGTTGGCGTTGTGCTGCGACAAGCCTTCCAGAGAGAGTTGGCTGGTGTCGATCGCCGTCTCGCTGCCGCCGGGATTGGCTTTACCCGCGTCAAGGTTCTCCTGCGGGACCCCCGAGCTGTCGATATAGGTGTAGTTGGCCTGTATGCCGAAGCCCGACAGCCAGCCAGGCAGGAAGTCGTAGAACTGCTGGTAGGCCAGCTCCAGACCCTGGACGGTCCCTTCGTCCGAGCTGTTCATCGGCCCCCGGACATAGACGTCGAAGGTCTGGCCGTTGTTGGTCACCGAGCGCTCGTAGAAGCCGTTGGTGATCACGTCTTCCAGGGTCTTGTGGAACAGCGACAGGGTCAGGGATCCGGTCGGCGCGAAATACCATTCGCCCGACAGGTCGAACTGTCGCGACTTGATCGGGTCAAGGAAGGTATTGCCCGCCTGCGCTTCAAAGCCGAGGAAATCATTGTCCACGACGCGCGGCAGGATCGGCACCTGATCGCGGGTCAAGCCCAGGTCGGACCGGCGGATCGCTTCCGAATAGCCGAAGCGCATCAGGAACTCCGGCGTCAGGCCGAACTTGACGTTCAGGCTGGGAAGCCAGTTGCCGTAGCTGTGTTCCGCCGTCTCGGGGATCGAGGCGCCGGTGGCGAAGGCCAGGGCGGCGGCCTGCTGTTCCGGCGTCAGCTTGCAGAAGGCCGGCAGTTCGCCGCCGCCGACCGGCGCAGCGCAGGTCCCGCTGAAGACCTGGTTCGCCGTGGGGAAACTCAGCGCGCCTTCCGCCGAAATCTTGGTCTCCACATAGCGGACACCCAGGTTGCCGGTGATCGCGACGCTCTGTCCCCACACCGGCTCGGCGCCGTTGTTGAACTTGACCATCAGATAGGCGGCGGCGGTTTGCTCGTTGGTCGAGTTGATCTCGCCGGGCGTGAACGGCGTGCCGGGCACGACATTGGATCGGGCCGCCAGAGGAACCCAGCCGTTGCCGCCCCAGATGGCGTTCATCGACTGGACGAACGCAGTGGTCTCGGCATAGGAGCGGGCCGGGTTGCCCGCATAGCCGAAGGCGGTCACGGGAACGCCCATGCCGGCGAAGCTGTAGGGCGAAGCATGGTCGAGGCCGCCGGTGAAGCGCGGCGTCGCGACACCGCCCTGATCGAGCCAGACCGGACCGGTCGCGCCGTTCCAGATCTCCGACGTCACCCCCCAGTTATAGGCGGAGTTGCGGGTGGTCTGGTCGCGTTCGGCGAACCGGCCGCCGACCTTGACCGATTCAAGCCAGCCCGCGTCCAGATCATATTCGGCATCGGCCTTGAGGGCGTATTCGTCCCCTTCGCTTTGCTCGATGTGATCCATGGCGTTGCGCCAGAAGTAGTTGGCCGGATCCGCCAGGTAAGGATCGATCGGGCTGCCGTCGGGCGCCAGCAGGCTGAGCGACGGAAGGTCGCCCGTCAGATCGAGAACATCGACGGCGAAGAAGGAGTTCGTCAGCTGGAAATCGACCGCGTCCACGGTCGAGTCGACATACTGGGCGTCGAAGTTGAAGCGCAGGCGGTCCGTCGGCGTCCACTTGAAGTTGAAGCCGTAGTCGCTCGTCACATAATCCTGGACCACGCCCCGTTTCACGAACAGGTGCTGAATCCCGTTCAGCGGCACGGAGGGATCGGCCGAACGCCAGTCGGCGATCGAAGTGATCGCGCCGCCGGTGAATATCCCATCCTCGTTGTAGGTCCAGTTGGTTCCGGCGAAGGGCCGGCGGTTGCCGGAATCGTCAACGACGGACTCGATGGCGCTCTCGAGCCAGGCCTGCTGTGAATCCGAGCGCAGATACTGGAGCGTGGCGATCATCTTGCGATCATTGGAGCGCCATTGGCCGGCTGCGGCGATGCCGTCGCGACGGCGGTCGAACTCCTGGGTGCGGAACGCCAGGCCCGACGGCGTCCAGCGGTCCTCGCCGTCCACGGTCGACAGACGATAGTTGAGGGATTGCAGGCCCTCGGCGCGGGAATCGAGTTCCGAATGAACCCCGCTCAGCAGCAGGCCGAACTCGCCCATCGGCGTTTCCCAGCGATCGCTGGCGAGCAGCGAAACGGTCGGCGCCAGATTGTTGCGCATGTCGCCCCAGCTGACCTCGGTGGTGAAGGCCACCATGCTGCCGGGCGCGTCAAAGGGCTTTCTTGTGTTGAGATTGACGGTGCCGCCGATGCCGCCCTCAATCATCTCGGCGGACGTGTTCTTGAAGACCTCGACGCTGCCCAGAAGCTCGGAGGGCACGTCGGCGAACGAAAGGTCCCGGCCGTTGTTGGCCGAGAAGGTGTCGCGTCCGTTCAGTTCCGATCGCACGAAGTTGAGGCCGCGGATCACCACGCCCGATCCTTCGACCGAGAAGTGGTCCGGGTCGTTCGCCCCCGCGAAACGGTTGATCGAAACCCCGGGCACCCGTTGCAGGGCTTCGGTCACCGAGCGGTCCGGAAGGGCGCCGATGTCATCGGCCGTCACGGCGTCGACGAAGACGTCCGAGCTTTCCTTGATGCGCTGCGCGCTGCGCAAGCTGGCGCGTATCCCCGTGACGACGACCTCTTCGACTTCCTGGGCCGTTCCGTCGGACACCGTGACGTCCTGGTCCGCGCTGGCGTCAGCGGCAGGAGCGGCGGTCTGGGCCATGGCCGGCCCGGCCAGCAGCAGCGCGCCGAAAGCGAGCGCCGAGGCGCCATGCATCAGCCGACGAGAATGCAGGACGACAGGCGTCGCCGTGGTGGTCTGGATCATTGAACTCCCCCTAAGAGACATGTTTTTTGGACGCGCTGACAGCGCTGTCAACGAAAGCGACTAGCATGAGCCCTCTGTATCGTCAATGTAATCAACACGTCCTGACCTGCCCAAAACCGAAAGACGCCCATGACACTGCTCGCCTCCGCGCCGCTCCATCCGGACGCAATACGTGAGGTTCTGATCGTCGGCGGCGGCACGGCGGGATGGATGACCGCAGCCGCAATGACGCGTCTGCCGGCCGGGATACGTGTTCGTCTGATCGAGTCCGAGGAGATCGGATCGGTCGGCGTCGGGGAAGCCACCATTCCTCCCCTTGTCACCTTCAACGCCATGCTCGGCATCGACGAAGCGAGCTTCATCAAGGCGACCCAGGGCACGTTCAAGCTCGGCATCGAATTCGTCGATTGGGGCCGACAGGGCGATCGCTACATGCATCCGTTCGGCGAGGTCGGGATGGATATGGAGGGGGTGAAGTTCCACCAACACTGGCTGCGACAGGCGCAGGGCGGCGACCCGACCCCCATTGAGGACTATTGCCTTTCGGCCGTCGCCGCACGCCTGGGACGCTTCACGCCCGCCAGCAGCGATCCCCGGACGGTGCTGGCCAGCCTGCGGCACGCCTATCATTTCGACGCGGCCCTTTACGCCGGCTTCCTGCGTCGCTTCTCCGAAGCGCGCGGCGTGGAGCGTGTCGAAGGCAAGGTCGTCGGCGTCAGTCTTCGGGATTCCGACGGCTTCATCGAGTCGGTCCGCCTTGCGGACGGCCGGCGACTGGACGCGGACCTGTTCATCGACTGCAGCGGCTTCCGGGGCCTCCTGATCGAGGAGGCGCTCGCCGCCGGATACGAGGACTGGAGCCATTGGCTGCCCTGTGATCGCGCCCTCGCCGTTCCTTCAGCCAATACGGGCCCGCTTACCCCCTTCACCCGCGCCACTGCGGATCGCGCCGGCTGGCGCTGGCGCATCCCGCTCCAGCAGCGCACCGGCAACGGTCATGTCTACGCCAGCGCATTTACGACCGACGAGGACGCCCGGGCGTCGCTGCTCGCCGGGCTGGAGGGCGAGCCGCTCGCAGAGCCGCGCCCCCTGCGTTTCACGACAGGACGCCGCCGTCGCCAGTGGGTCAGGAACTGCGTCTCCCTGGGCCTGTCATCGGGCTTTCTCGAGCCGCTGGAATCCACCAGCATCCATCTGATCCAGAGCGGGATATCCAGGCTGATGGCCCTGTTCCCGACCCGGCGGTTCGATCCCGTCCTGATCGACCAATTCAACCGCCTGTCCCAGACCCAGTTCGAGCAGGTGCGGGACTTCATCATCCTGCATTACAAGGCCACCCAGCGAGACGACACGGACTTCTGGCGGCATGTCGCAGCCATGGACGTGCCCGAGTCCCTCGAGCGCCGCATCGCGCTTTTCAGGGCCGGCGGACGCTTCATGCGCGACGGCGACGAACTCTTCAGCGAGGCGAGCTGGGTCGCGATCTTCACCGGCCAGCATATCCTGCCGCAAGATCACGACCCGCTCGCCGACGGCGTTCCCTACGCCGCCATGGCCCGCAAGCTCGCAGGTCTGCGCGGCATTATCCGAAAGACGGCCGAGGCGATGCCGACCCACGAGGCCTTCATCGCACGCTGTTGTCAGCCCTCCGCCTGATCTAGCCGGCCGGGCAGATCGCGTCGCCTTCATTGGCCGCCAGACGGATTTCGGACACCGACAGGGTCAGGGCGCCGGCGGTCTCGATCTGGAACGGGGTATCGACGGCGGTCAGATCTGCGCCGGCGTCACGGAAGCAACTCAGGCGAACCTTGAGGCTGCGCCATTCGCCCAGGGGCGCAGCGCCGAGGATTGCGGACATGTCCACGCGCCCCTGGCCGACAGACAGCGCGACCGAAGAAGCAGGTGCGGCGTCCACCCGGTAGCGGAAGGACAGGGCCATCTCGCCGTTGGCCTGACGGCTGACATCGATCGGCGTGCCCCAAATCTTGGCGCTGCCCGCGCCGACGCCGGAAAAGGCGAACTGCTGGCCGCTCTCCTGCGCCAGGTCATCGACGGGGCGGACCGAAACAGCGTCTCGCGGGCTGGTCTCCGCCTGTACAGAACCAGGCTTGTTCTGGCCGCCGGCGTCCGCAAGCATCAAGGCCCAGGGCGCGACATAGCGGCCGTCGACGAAGTAGCGGTCGACACTGCCGATCTCGCCCACGACGCCGCTCTCTTCCGACAGGACGCCGACCCGACCGCCCTGCGCATAGGTCAGGCCGTAGCCATAGGCGAACTGGGGATCATAGCCGGGCTGGCCGACGTTCAGGGGTTCGCCCCTCGCGTCCTTGGGCCAGCTGAACGACAGCTTGCCGTTGAAGTCGGTGCGCGGCTTGCCCGCGGCATCTCCGATCAGGACGTCGGCTACGCCCCCGCCTTCCGTCCCCGGCAGCCAGGCGGCCACAAAGGCGTCCGAGGCGTTGATCTCGGGATTGGTCCACATGGGACGCCCGGACAGGAAGACCGAGACGGTGGGAATCCCCGCTGCGTTCAGGCGCTTCAGCGTCTCCAGCGGTTCGGTCGGCAGGAAGTCCAGCGTGTCGACGTCGCCCTGGAACTCGGCATAGGGGGTCTCGCCGAAGACGACGATCGCCACGTCTGGCTTTTGGGTGAAGGCGCCGTCAGGGCTGAGCGTCGCCTGACCGCCGCCGGCGGCGACCGCCTCCTGGATACCGCCCCAGATCGACTGACCGTTGGGGAAGTCGGCGTTGGTGTTCCCGGTCCCCTGCCAGGTCAGGGTCCAGCCGCCCGAAGCCTGGCCGATGTCGTCGGCATGGCCGGCGACCAGGACCCGCGCACCCGAGCGGATCGGCAGGACGGCGCCTTCGTTCTTCAGCAGCACCAGCGACTTGCGCACCGCCTCGCGGGCGATGGCGCGGTGGGCCGGGGAGCCGAGCTCGTTCAAACGGCCTTCCACAGGGCGTTCGTCGCTGAACAGGCCGGTCTTGACCTTGACCCGAAGAATGCGCCGCACGGCCTCGTCCAGACGCGCCGTCGGAATCTCGCCGGACCGCACCTGGGCCAGGGTGTTCTGATACAGAGGCTTCCAGCTATCCGGCGCCATAAGCATGTCGATGCCGGCGTTGACGGCCAGGGCGCAGCTCTCGTTCGAACAGCCGGGCAGTTGCCCATGAGCGTTCCAGTCGGACACGACGAAGCCGTCAAAGCCCAGCGGCCCGCGCAGGACGTCGGTCAGGATCGTCTCGTTGCCGGAGTGTTTGACGCCGTTCCAACTGGAGAAGCTGGCCATGATCGACAGCACGCCCGCGTCGATGGCCTGAGGATAGCCGCCGAGATGGACGTCGATCATCTCCCGCTCATGCCCCTGGAAATCGCCTTGGTCCTTGCCCTCGAAGGTGCCGCCGTCGGCCAGGAAATGCTTGGCCGATCCGGCGATATGGCCCGCAGCCAGGGGGCTGTCTGCGGAAAGATCGCCCTGCAGACCCAGCGTCATCGGCGCCGCATAGGCGCGCTGAATTTCCGGATTTTCCGCGTAGCCCTCATAGGCCCGCCCCCAGCGATCATCGCGCGGCACGGCCAGGGTCGGCCCGAAGGTCCAGTCCGCGCCGGTCACGGCGACTTCCAGCGCCGTGGCCTGGCCGATCCGGCGGATCAGGTCCGGATCCCGCGCCGCGCCCAGGCCGATATTGTGCGGAAAGATGGTGGCGCCGACGACATTGTTATGCCCATGAACGGCGTCGATGCCGTAAATCAAGGGTACGATCGTGCCCTTGCGTTGGGCGTTGGCCGCCCGGAACGCCTGCGCCAGGTCGACCCATTTCCCGGCCGAGGCGCGCTCGTCGCCCCCCGGGGAAGAGTTCCCTCCCGCCAGGATTGACCCCAGCGGATAGATCAGCAGGTCCTCCGGCTTGATCGAAGCAATGTCGGCCTGGATCATCTGCCCGACCTTCTCCTCGACCGTCATCCGCCCCAGCAGATCGGCGACAAAGGCCTCAGTCGCCGCGTCGGTCATGGCGGCGGGCGACGCCGCGTGCGGCCAGAGCGCGGGATCGGCGTGCGCCTCAAGGGCGACTGCATTCTTTTCCTGAGCCAAGGCCGCCAGTGGGCTGCAGACGAGCATAGGAACCGCAAGGACAAGCGTGATCAGAGAGGCGGCGTTGCGCATGGTGAGGCCCACAGAGGAAGAGAGCGCCCGCCGCGAGCCCAACAGGATTGCCGCGCAACAGGCTTCAAGGTTTTCGGTTGAGACATCGATCGGCGCGGATCATACGCACCACCGCTTGAGGGAGGTCGGCTGAATCCAGAGGTCTCCCCGGCGCTCTCGTCCGTCTCGAAGAAAGGGTCCATGGATTTGACAGCGCTGTCAAGACGAGGATGGATATGTGGCGCTCCGCTCGCGCCGGAATCTTCCCGGCCTAGGCCGCGCCCGTCGATCTCCGCACGATAAGTTCGTAGGGAACGATCAGGCATCCCTCCAGGGATTGCTTCAGCGCCTCGTCCTGGACACCCGAGATCACCGGCATCAAATGCCGCGCCGCGATTGCGGCCATCTCGGAAACGGGCTGGCGGATGGTGGTCAGCGCCGTCGTACCGAACATGGCGGCCGGCGTATCGTCGAACCCGGCCACGGAGATATCCTCAGGCGCCCGAACGCCACGCGCCGCAGCGCCCTGCAGCACGCCGAGCGCGGTGTCGTCGTTGCTGGCGAAGATCGCGGTCAGCCCGAGGCCGGCGCCCAGGAAGGCGTTGATCGCCGAGACGCCGGACTGGAAGGTGAAATCGCCGTACGCGACTGCGCCGTCCGCGACGGACAGGCCGTTGTCCGCCATCGCGGACAGAAAGCCGTCGAGGCGACGCCGGCTGGCGACATAGGCGACGGGGCCGGTGACGAAACCGATCCGACGGTGGCCCAAGGCGATAAGGTGCGCCGTCATGTCGTAGGCCGCCTGCCGTTCATCCATGGCGATGCAGACCCCCCGCTGGAGGTCACGCTCGGGTCCGATACGCGCATAGGCGACGCCGGCTTCGTCGAGCACATCCAGCACAACGGGGTGATCCGAGTTCGGCGGCGTCAGGATGACCCCTTGAGGTCGGATGGAGGTCAGCAGGGCCGAAAGATCCCTGCCGAGGCTTTCGGACGCATAATCCACCAGTTCGATCATCAGGTGATGGTCTGTGCGTCGCACCTCCATAAGGGCGCCCATTTCGAGCCGGCTGAGGTAATCATTGCCCCGGCCGCTCCGCCAATGCTCGATCGTCAGCTCGGCGTCCACCAGCGCCGCGATGATCGATGAGGAGGCGCCCGCGAGGCTGCGGGCCGACAGACTACGCCGATAACCCAGGCTCTCGACCGCAGCCATCACACGATCGCGCAGACCGGGGGTGACGTTGGCTTCGCCGTTCAGGACCCGAGACACGGACTTGATCGAGGCGCCCGCTGCGGCGGCCACGTCATAGATGGTGGCTCTCGCCATGCCGCTCCCCATCGCGCGAGCCTCCCTGACCAGACAGATCACTGCGCTCGGGCGTCACCGCATCCCTAATCCCGAGACGGCCCCTTTCGCAACCGCTCTCGGGCGTCCGCCGCAATCGCATCGCCGGATCGCTCCCGTGGCCGACGATTTAGGGGGGGCGGAGTCCAAATTGTTGACGACAGCGCTGTCAAAGCTGTTTGATACGTATCGACGATCTTTCGCGAATGGATACCGATGTCCCGCCCAAGTCCTGCTTTACAGATGATCTGTTTCATCGCGGCCGTGATGGCGTGCTGCCTCGTCATTCTCGCGATCAGTGGTCCGGCGCTCGCGTCCGCATCGCAGGCGCCTACCGCTCGCCGAGCGGCGGATGAGATGGGCAAGGGATTCAATCTGGGCCAGATGTTCGACGCCGGCCAACACCCGCCGACGCTGGAGGCCGCCCGGGGCAAGATCGACGCCTACTATGACCGCGGCTTCCGCGTCGTCCGGATCCCCGTGACCTGGACGGAAGTCGTCGACAGCGGGACCCTGGCGGACCCGGACACCGGCGCCATTGATCGGGACGCCGAACGACTTGCGGCGCTGACAGCGGTCATCGACTACGCGCTCGCCAAACCCAGCCTCTACGTCGTGATCAACGCTCACCACGAAACCCGGCTGAAGGACGGCATGCGCGCCGACGTCCTCGAGCGACTCTGGTCGGATATCGCCAGCCTGTACCGCGACCGGGACCACAGGCTGGTCTTCGAAATCCTCAACGAGCCCCATTTCAGCAATCACGACGCGATGCCTGCGGACCGTCTGAGGGAAATGACCGGGCGCGCCTACAGGCGAATCCGGGCGAACGACCCCGAACGTGTGATCCTCATCGGTGGAAATCAGTGGTTCGGCGCCGACGAAATGGCCAAGACCTGGCCCGATCTCGAGGAGGTCGGCGGAGGGCGAGACCCCTACCTGATGGCGACCTTCCATCACTATAATCCCTGGACCTTCAACGGTGACAATCAGGGCGACTACGCCGATCCCTGGACCGAAGCCGACATTCACGGACCGATGCAGGTCATGGCCGAGTGGGCAGGCTCGACCGGACAAGGCATGCCCGTGTTCATCGGCGAATGGGGCGTCGGCTGGCACAGCCGATTGGCCGCCATGGACTGCAACAACATCCGGCTGTGGTACGCCCGGTTCAACGCGCACCACGCGGCCCCGCTCGGCATGCCTACCGCAGTCTGGGACGATGGAGGCTGGTTCCAGCTCTACGACCACGAGAAGGAGGCCTTCAGCAGCAATCTCATCGACTGCATCGACGGCCAGTGTCGCTGGACGGGATCCGACCGTTTCAACGCGGATTGCGCATGATCCCTAGGCGCCTAGAGCGTCCAGCGGCGCGACCGTTGAGCGGCGCGGCGCCTTCCCAACGGATTCATCGTCGATGTGAAGGGCGATGAACTCACCTTTGCACCGACGTGAACGCGCCGCCGAAGGGACTTCTATTTGCGGATCGAAGCCATTTTTCGGGTGCAAATAGAGTGCAGTGAGAGGTCGTTAAGAGGCCAAACCGTCGAAAAACGCGTAGAAGCGTCGGCGACCAACGTCTACAGACCACCTGAAACCACACAAAATGTCGATAAATCAATCACGTCGGCTGTCCGTGGCCCCGATGATGGACTGGACCGACCGTCATTGCCGGGCCTTCCATCGCGTCCTGACGGCGCGCGCCCTGCTCTATACGGAGATGGTCACTGCGCCGGCCGTCCTGCATGGCGATCGGGATTATCTGCTGGGCTTCGATGCGGTCGAGCATCCGGTCGCCCTGCAACTGGGCGGTTCAAACCCGATGGAACTGGCCGAGGCGGCCAAGGTGGGCGAGGCCTATGGGTATGACGAGATCAATCTGAACGTCGGCTGTCCGTCGGATCGGGTCCAGTCCGGCAAGTTCGGCGCCTGCCTGATGCGCGAGCCGGAGCTGGTGGCCGACTGTATGGCGGCGATCCGATCGGCGGTGTCTATCCCGGCCACGGTCAAATGCCGGATCGGCGTCGATGATCAGGAGCCGGAGGTCAGCCTGTTCGCCACGGTGGACGCGTGCGCCGCCGTGGGGATCGGGGTCTTCATCGTCCATGCGCGCAAGGCCTGGCTGCAGGGTCTGTCGCCCAAGGAAAACCGGGACGTGCCGCCGCTGGATTATGATCTGGTGCGCCGGCTCAAGCGCGAACGACCGCATCTGAACATCTCCATCAACGGCGGGATCGCCAATCTGGACGAGGCCGAGGCCCATCTGGCCGAGACGGACGGGGTGCGGCTGGACGGCGTCATGCTGGGCCGCGCGGCCTATCACGAGCCGGCCATCCTGGGTCAGGCCGACCGCCGACTGTACGGCGCCGACACGACGGATGTGGACGCCTTCGCGGCCCTCGACCGCTACCGGCCCTATATCGCCGCCCGGCTTGAGGAGGGGGTGCGCCTGCCCGCCATCACCCGGCATATGCTGGGCCTGATGCATGGCCGTCCCGGCGCGCGAGCCTTCCGCCGCATCCTGACGGTCGAGTCGATCCGGGCGGACGCGGGGCTTGAGGTGCTGGACAGGGCCGCAGAGGCGGTGCGCGAGGCCGAGGCGCGTCGCGAAGAGGCCGCCTGAAGTTCGACAAAAAGCGTCTTGTTTTCCTGTAGTTGGAAACTCGGCGGCGGGCTGGGGCGACCGCAGGGAACGCCGCGCCCCTTTCTAGCCACAAGTTAACGCGACAAACCCGGCGCCGGCGGCGTTGGGAGCCGGCGCTTCAATGAGCAAACCGGATGATCGGCGCTTCCGCTGCCTTCGCCATGATGTGGGCCGCCATGTCCTCGCTTTCGAGCGGACCGGTCCCTTACAATGTCGCTGTCGCGGCGGATGCAGCCAGGGTTGAAACCCCGGCGCCCGAGATCGGTTCCACCGACGCCTCGCCCGAAATCGCCTCTGATCTGGACGCCGTCCAGGCCGAGCTGATGGCCGGCGATCCGGATTGGCGCGCGTCGGCCCGCCTCTATCACGCAGGCGGCGGCGGGGCGACGGGCAATGACTCCCTGGGTTGCCGCCCCATCGCCATGCGCACCGTCGCGGTCGATCCCCGCGTCATTCCCCGCCGCACCAAACTGTTCATCCGCGAGACGGTCGGCCTGCGCCTGGCCGACGGTTCGATCCACGACGGCTACTGGTACGCCTCCGACACCGGCGGCGCGATCAAGGGCCAGAAGATCGATCTCTACACCGGTCATGGCCGGGGCTCGATGGCCCAGGCCCGTCGCCTGAACATGCAGACCCTGACCATCGCCGACGCGGGCCGTTTCGACGGCTGCCCCCCGGCCTGGGAAAACGCCTCCAACTAAATCGCAGCCGCGACGAAAAACGCCGGCGCGCCTCGCGGCCGCCGGCGTCTTCGTGTCTGCGGTTCGGGCTGACCCTATTGCAGTTCGCTGACCTTCAGCGTCGACTGCACCATGTCGTCGCCATAGGTCCCGACCCAGACGTCGTAGCGTCCGGCCTGGGGATTGGTGATCAGGACCTTGGGGTTCACGCCGCCGCCGCTGTCGTCATCGCAATACCAGCGCCCGTTCGGCGTATTGACCAGAAGCGTGGTGTCCTCGGACGTCTCGACCAGGAAGGTCAGGTCCAGATCGCCGGGCTCGAAGAAGACCTGATAGTCCGCCGCCGCGCTGACCTTGCCCTCGCAGCCCGACTTGGCCGCAGAGGCCGGGATCGACCCGCCCGCCAGGATCGCCTTCTCATGGGGATCGGGCGTAAAGCCCGAACGCAGCCTCACCGAGCCGAAATTGGGCTCCAGGTCCGCATCCGGCGCCCCTGCGGCGCTCGTCTCCGCCCCGCCCAGTTCGCTGATCTCCAGCGTCGACTGGACCATCCCGTCATTATAGGTGCCCAGCCAGATGTCGTACCGCCCGCTTTGCGGGTTCGAGATCAGCACCTTCGGATTCAGGTCGCCGCCGCTGTCGTCGTCGCAGAGCCACTGTCCGCTGGGCGTATTGACCAGAAGCGTCGTGTCCTCGGACGCGACCGCGCGGACGGTCAGATCCAGATCGCCGGCCTCGAAGTTCAGCTGTAGATCCGGCGCGGCGCTGACCGACCCCTCGCATCCCGACTGAGCGGCCGAGGCGGGCACGGAGCCGCCGGCCAGAATGGACTTGGTCCAGGGATCCGGCGTGAAGCCGGTCTCCAGCGTGACCTCGCCGTAGTTCGGATCGAGGGTGAAGTCCGGCTTGGCGCCGCTCTTCTGTGCGAGGCTGACGCCGGGCGCGAACGCGAGCGCGGCGCCGGCGACGATGGCGATGATCTTCATGGGGTCGATGTCCCTGCCCTGCGGCCTCCCGCCGCGGAGCGAACATATCCGCTTCCCGGCCACGGCACAGCTTCAAATCTCAGGGATCGCTAGAAACGACGCCTGCCCGTGACCGTCTCGAAGAACAGGCGGAAGTCGCCCATCAGGCTCCACAGCGGATACTGGAAGGTCGCGGGGCGGTTCTTCTCGAAGAAGAAATGCCCGACCCAGGCGAAGCCGTAGCCGATCAGCGGCATGGCCAGCAGCCACCAGGGATTCAGCGTCAGCAGGAAGCCGACGAAGGCCAAGACCACCAGACCGGTGCCGACCACATGGATCCGCCGGCAGGTCCGGTTGGAATGTTCGTGGATGTAATAGGGATAGAAGGCCTCGAACGAGGCGTATCGACCCTGGGGTTCGGGCGGCGCGTTCATGGGCGGAGGGTGCGCCTCCGCCCATGATCAGGCAAGCCCTAGGCCTTGGGCTTGAATCCGGCCTTCTTGAAGCCCGGCTTGGCCTTGAACGGCTTCTTGGCGAACGGCTTGTCGCCGGCCGCGTTCGAGCGCGGGTTCTCGCCGCCGGCGTCGGCCTTGGGCGCCCAGGGTTTCTTCTTGAACGGCGGCCTGGCGTCGCCCTCGCCGCCGTCGGCGCGCTTGTAAGGCGTCTTCTTGAACGGGCGGTCGCCGTCTTCACGACGCGGCTTGCCGGCGCCGGCGAACTTGCCCGCCTTCATCGAGCCCGGGGTCGGGGCTTCCGAGGACGTGATCTTGACCTCGTCGTTCGAGGCGGCGACGGCCTCGCGGAAGGCCTTCTCGTGGGTCTTGGCGATCTCGAACCGCGTCTCTTCCGGGAAGGTGCGGATGGCGCCGATCTGGGGCTTGGAGATGCCGCCGATACGGCAGATCAGCGGGATCAGCCATTTGGGGTCGGCGTTCTTGTTTCGGCCCACGTCCAGGCGGAACCAGACCACGTCGTCCGCGCCCAGGCGGTCGCCCGGCCAGGGCTGGGCGGCCGTGCCGTCTTCGTTGCGCACGGTGCGCTCGCGCTTGACGGGGCTGCGATCCGAGCCCGGATCAGACAGTTCTTCCGGCGCAGGCTGCTCCTTGCGCAGCAGACGCACCAGGGCGGCGGCGATCTCGTCGGGCGTGCGTTCGGCGATCATCCGCTTGGCGACGATCATGTCCTCATCGGACACGTCGGCCTCAAAGAACTCGGGCGACAGCAGACGGCCTTCATCGGCCTTGCGGATCTCGTCGAAGGTCGGGGCGCCGGACCAGACGGCGTCAATGCCAGCCTCGTCCATCAGACGCTCGGCCTTGCGGCGGCGCGAGTGCGGCACCAGCATGACGGAGACGCCCTTCTTGCCGGCCCGGCCCGTCCGGCCCGAACGGTGCAGCAGGCCGGCGCGGTTCATCGGCAACTCGGCGTGGATGACCAGGCCGAGGTCGGGCAGGTCCAGACCGCGCGCGGCCACGTCGGTGGCGACGCAGACACGAGCCCGCCCGTCACGCAGCGCCTGAAGCGCGTCGGTGCGTTCGCGCTGGCCCATCTCGCCCGACAGGCTGACGGTCGAGAAGCCGCGCTCCAGCAGAGAGGCCTGGAGGTGGCGCACGGAATCCCGCGTCGAGCAGAACACCATGGCGCGCGGCGCCTCGTACCAGCGCAGGGTGTTGACCACTGCGTGTTCGATCTCGTTCGGGGCGATGCGATAGGCGCGGTATTCGATGTCGGCGTGCTGACGCGACTTGTCCGTCGCGTCGATGCGCACCGCGTCCTTCTGGTAGCGCTTGGCTAGGGTGACGATCTCGCGCGCGATGGTGGCCGAGAACAACAGGGTGCGGCGTTCGGCCGGCGCATGGTCCAGGATGAACTCCAGGTCCTCGCGGAAGCCCATGTCCAGCATCTCGTCGGCCTCGTCGAGGACGGCGACCTTCAGCTCGGACAGGTCCAGATTGCCCCGGTCGATATGGTCCTTCAGACGGCCCGGCGTGCCGACGACGATATGGACGCCGAAGCCCAGGGCGCGCGCTTCACGCCGCGCATCCATGCCGCCGACGCAGGTGGCGATCTTGGCGCCGGAGTCGGCGTACAGCCATTGCAGCTCGGCTGCGACCTGCATGGCCAGTTCCCGCGTCGGGGCGATGGCCAGGCACAGGGGGGCGCCGCCCGGACCGAAGATCGGCTTGTCGCCCAGCAGGGTCGGGGCCGCGGCCAGACCAAAGGCGACCGTCTTGCCCGAACCGGTCTGGGCCGAGACCAGCAGGTCGCGTTCGGCGTATTCGCCTTCCAGGACAGCGGCCTGAACCGGGGTCGGCTCGGCATAGCCCTTGTTGACGAGAGCGCGGTCGAGCGCGGGATGGACGGCGGGAAAGGGCATCGGCTACCTGGGACAACGGACAAGGCGGTCATCGAAACGACCGCGCCCGGCCGAGGACAGTCCTCAGGCCGGGCGAGTAATGCCGCTCTATACACGGATAAAGGCGCTAGCGGGGCGAAAAACGCCGTTCACCACGACGCCCCGCTCAAGAACGACCCCGGATCAGACCTTGAACGACAGGAAACCGTCGTCCACCGCCACCGTCGAGCCATTGATGGCCGAGGCCGCGTCGCTGAACAGGAAGGCCACCACGCTGGCGACCTTTTCGGGCTGAATCAGTCGATTATGCATATGCTGGGCGGCCAGGGGCGCCTTGGCCGCCGGGTCGTCGCCCAGGATCGGGGTGTCGACGAAGCCCGGCGCCACGCCTACGACCCGGATGCCGTATTCGGCCAGTTCCAGCGCGCCTGATCGGCTCATCGACACAACGGCGGCCTTGGCGGCGTTATAGTTGAAGCTGCCGCGCGCGGCGATGGAGCCGTAGATCGAGGCCGTGTTCACGAAGGTGCCCTTGGCGCCTAGCGCGACCATCTTCCTGGCCCCGTAATACAGACCATAATAGACGCTGTGCTGATCGACCTCGATCACCTTCAGATAAGAGGCGGGGTCCATCTCCAGAAAAGGCTTCACCAGGCCGATGCCCGCATTGTTGAACATGCCGTTCAGCGTGCCCAGTTTCTCGACCGCGAACTCGACCAGGGCTTCGACCTCCTCCGCCTTGGAGACATCGACCTTGTAGGCGAAGGCCTTGCCGCCGCGGTCCTGTGTCAGGGCCCCGACCTCTTTCGCCACGGCCTCGGCGCCGTCCAGGTTGAAGTCGGCGACGATCAGGTTCGCCCCCTTCTCGACCAGGGCCAGACAGGCCGCTCGCCCGATTCCGCTGGCTCCGCCCGTGACGATCAGGGCTTGATCCTTCAGTTCCATGGCGAGGGTCTCCTTCAATAGACAGGACACCGGATATGGAGGCGCCGGGCCGGGATGAAACCCGATCCGCGAGATTTCGTCGTTCACCCTGTTTGTTTCCCGGGCGTTGACGGAGAGCATTCAGACTGCAGGGCTGAAGGAGACCGTGATGCAGGTTATGCCCATCGCCGCCGGCGGAATGATGAACGCCCAGTCCCGCTTCGTAGCCAGTGCGCGTCGCACCGCGACCGCGCCTCTCGACAACCTCGCCGTCGAGGCGGTCGAGCGTATTCAGGCCAAGACCGCCTTTACCGCCAACGCCGCCGTGATCCGCACCGCCGACGATATGAGCGGAACCCTGCTGGACATGCTGGCCTGACGGTCGCCGGCGGCGGTCCCCCGGTCTAGAATTCTTCCCAGCCGTCCGCTGACGGCGCCGCCTGCGCCTTGGGCGCCGCGCCGCCGCGCCCAAGGGTCTTCAACGCCGCCGCCATATGGGGCGCCCGCGCTGGCGCTGAGGCCTGAGGCGGCGTCGATGCGCGCGCTGCCGGGGCGCCGACCTGGAATTGCGCCACCGACGCCTGCAGCGCCTCGGCGTCCTGGGCCAGAGACTGGCTGGCGGCGGTCGATTGCTCGACCATCGCCGCGTTCTGCTGGGTGACTTGATCCATCTGGTTCACGGCCGTGTTGACCTCGGCCAGACCCAGGGCCTGCTCCTGAGCCGAGGCCGAGATTTCCGTGACCAGGGCGTCGATTTCGGCCACCCGATCCACGATCCGTTGCAGGGCCTCGCCGGTTTGACCGACCAGTCTGACGCCCGAGCCGACCTGGTTGGTCGAGGTCGAGATCAGGGTCTTGATCTCCTTGGCTGCGTCGGCCGAACGCTGGGCCAGGGCCCGCACTTCGGAGGCCACGACGGCGAAGCCGCGACCGGCCTCGCCCGCGCGGGCCGCCTCGACCCCGGCGTTCAGGGCCAGCAGATTGGTCTGGAAGGCGATTTCGTCGATGACGCCGATGATCTGGCTGATCTGCTCGGAGGAGCCTTCGATCGCCTGCATGGCCGAAACCGCGTCGCGAACGATAACGCCCGAGGTTTCCGCATCGCCCTTGGCCGCCTGAACCACGTCCGAGG
>NZ_JMQR01000017.1:0-39117 GCF_000698025.1 Brevundimonas sp. EAKA
CCTTCAGTGAGCGTCACCCGCAGCGCCGTGACCGGCGTCGGCTCCTATCTGCCGGAGCAGATCGTCACCAACGCCGACCTGGCCAAGTTCGTCGACACCTCCGACGAGTGGATTCAGGAGCGCACCGGCATCAAGCAGCGCCACAAGGCGCGTGACGACCAGCCGACCAGCGATCTGGCTGTCGCGGCCGCCAGGAAGGCCCTGGCCGACGCCGGCAAGACGGCGGCGGACGTCGATCTGATCATCGTGGCCACGACCACGCCCGACATGACCTTCCCGGCCGTGGCCTCGATCGTTCAGCACAAGCTGGGCGCCGGGGTGGGCGTGGCCTTTGACGTCCAGGCCGTCTGTTCAGGCTTCGTCTATGCGCTGAGCGTGGCCGACGGCTTCGTGGCGCGCGGCCTGTCCAAATGCGCCCTGGTGATCGGCGCCGAGGAAATGACGCGGCTGATGGACTGGACCGACCGGACTACCTGCGTCCTGTTCGGCGACGGCGCGGGGGCCGTGGTGCTGGAGCCGCGCGAAGGGCAGGGGACCTCGGCCGATCAGGGGATGCTGGGCTTCGCCCTGCGCGCCGACGGATCGAAGACCGATCTTCTCTATGTGGACGGCGGCCCGGCCACGACCGGCACCGTGGGGCATCTGAGGATGGCCGGGAACCAGGTCTTCCGCCATGCTGTGGTGAACATCGCCGAAGGCATCACCGCCGCCTGCGCCGCCGCCGGCATAGAGATCGCCGACGTCGACTGGTTCGTGCCGCATCAGGCCAATCAGCGGATCATCAAGGGCGTCGGCGACCGGCTGGGTCTGGACGAGACCAAGGTGATCTCGACCGTGGCCCTGCACGCCAACACCTCGGCCGCCTCGATCCCCCTGGCGCTGGACGCGGCGATCCAGGACGGACGGATCAAGAAGGGCGACATGGTCCTGCTGGAGGCCATGGGGGGCGGCCTGACCTGGGGCGCCTGCGCGCTGCGCCTCTAAGTCCGGCAGAGGCATTGATTTTTCGGAGACTTTGCGTCCCTATACGCCCAGCCTACCGCTACCAGACGGGGATATGATGTCAGGCCTACAGACCGTAACGCGCGCCGACCTTTGCGAAGCCGTGCATGAAGAAGTCGGTCTGTCCCGGCAGGAGTGTTCGGCCCTTGTCGAGCGCACCCTGGAACTGATCGTTGAATCCCTGGAACAGGGCGATACGGTCAAACTGTCGGGCTTCGGCGTGTTTCAGGTTCGCGAGAAGCGCGCCCGCATGGGGCGCAATCCCAAGACCGGTGAGCCGGCGGCGATCAATCCGCGCCGGGTCATCAGCTTCCGCGCCTCTCAGATCATGAAGAGCCGGGTTCACGACGCCGTCGTCGAGGCCTGAGTCCCTTGGCCAAGAGCCCAGACGCCTTCCGCACGATCTCCGAGGCGGCCGAGGAAGTCGGGGCGCCGCAGCATGTGCTGCGCTTCTGGGAAACCAAGTTCAGTTTCGTGGTCCCTGTGAAACGGGCCGGGGGGCGCCGGTTCTATCGACCGCAGGACATAGCGGTGCTGAAGGCCGTGCGGCGGCTGCTGCACGACGACGGCCTGACGATTCGCGGGGTTCAGCGCCTGCACAAGGAGCAGGGGCTGAAGAAGCTGGTCGGCGCCGAGGCGGCGGCCCTGATCGAGGATGGCGAGACGTTCGCCGCCATCGCGACGCCAGTCCCGGCGCGCCCCGTCTCGATGTCGCACGCCGGGCGCGCTGAACATGCGGACCTGCAGGGTGTTCTGGCCGATCTGGAGCAGGCGAAGGCGCGTCTGGACGCCGTGCTTTCGCGGTCGGTGGAAAAGTCGTTTTAGCGTTTGCGGTCAACGGTCGCCCCGTCTATAGGGAGCGCCTTCGGAGCGTGGCGCAGCCTGGTAGCGCACTTGACTGGGGGTCAAGGGGTCGCAGGTTCGAATCCTGTCGCTCCGACCATTTCCTCTAAGGAAACGGTTGGTTAGAGGGGCCGCTTTCGGGCGGCCCCTTTGCAATTCGGGTCGCTGTCGGGCCCGCCGTCCTTTTACCAACTGCGGTGAGCGGTCATCGCCCCCGCCCTGGCCCACGCCTCGCGCCCCGCATCATTCCAGGCCGACCCCAGTCGGCGCAGCTGTCGACGTGAGCCGTTGTCGGGGCGGATGAAATGACAGGGTGTGAGCGCCCTTGCGTGCTGAGCCTCCTGCGAGATGCTATCAGGGGGAACGGCAGGGACATTGTCGCCGCAACCAACAGGGATTCCCTTGATTTGATCGGACAATATGGATGGTCGACGTCTCTGGCGTCGGCCTTCGAGCCCCATGAGCGTGCGGGCCACACGCCGGGCCGCATCATTCTCCACCAGCGGGACGGTTACGTCGTCGCGACCGACAACGGCGAAATACGCGCCAAGGTTTCGGGGCGGCTACGTCATGAGGCGGGGGAAATCGGGCATCCGGCGGTCGGGGACTGGGTCGCCCTTTCGTTCGGCGCGCAGGAGCGCACGGCCACGATCCACGCCTTCCTGCCGCGCCGCACGGCCTTCGTCCGCAGGGCGGCCGACAGTATGCGGAAACTGCAGATCCTGGCCGCAAACGTCGATGTGGCATTTATCGTCACCTCACTGAACGGTGATCTCAACCTGCGCCGGATCCAGCGGTATCTGGCGGCGGCCTGGGAGAGCGGCGCCCGGCCTGTCGTGGTGCTGACGAAATCGGACCTGTGCGTCGATCCGGGGGACCAGGCGGCCCGCGTCGCCGCCCTGGAGCCGGGCTGTCCTGTGTTGATGGTCTCGGCCCGCCAAGGCGTGGGCCTCGACGCCTTGCTCGCCCAGGTGGGGAGGGGGGAGACCTGCGTGCTGATCGGCTCGTCCGGCGTCGGCAAGTCGACCCTGGTCAACGCCTTTCTGAACGAAGACCGGATGGCGACGCAGGCCATCCGCGAGACCGACGATCAGGGGCGTCACACCACCAGCCACCGCCAGCTCATCCTGCTTCCCGGCGGCCGGCTGATGCTCGACACGCCCGGTATCCGCGAAGTCGGTCTGATCGACGCCGAAGCGGGCGTGAGCGCCGTGTTCGAAGACATCGAGGGTCTTCTCCAGAGGTGCCGGTTCACCAACTGCAGTCACGCCAACGAGCCGGGCTGCGCCGTGCAGGCCGCCGTGCAGAGCGGCGCGCTCGATCCCGCGCGGTGGGCGCACTACCAGAAGCTGACCCTCGAGGCGGCTGCGGCCGAGCACGAGCAGGAGCGGGCGGCGAAGGCGGTAGAGCGTCGCCGGCTCGGCGCGCTCCAGAAGGTGTACCGCGCCACCAAGAGGAACGACCGGGGCGGCGGCGACTGATCGTCCGTGATCGGTTCCAATCCTCCTCAAGACGGGTTCGGACGAATTATGGCCTTTCCCGCAGCCAATCAGGCTAGTCGAGAGATTCAAACCTGAAAGAGTTCAAAAATGCCCGCGTACACCATCGTAACCACCAGTGCGGTCCAGGGCGGCGACACCGCCGAGGTCAACACGCTGACGGACGACTTCGCCAATGACAGCGAGGCGCTGGGCTATGCGCGTCGGATGGCCGACGAAATGATCGACATGGCCCATCAACTCCTGCTGGACTTCGACTACAGCAATGTCGGCGTCTATGAGGGCGATCTGATCGACGAGGACATCACGCCTGATCACGCATCCCTGATCGGCGTATGGGTGCTCGACGAAGACGGCTCCGCTTGCGTGACCGCAGAAGAATTCCGCGAGGGGGCGACCGAGGTCGAGCCTTCCTGATCGTCACGCAGTCGGTGTGAGCGCTCCATAATCCCAAGACTCTAACTGGTTGAATTTCCAACGGTGCCATTTTCCATAATCCCGAGAATCCCATGGTTCACCGCAAGCGATGGTGCTGCATTATTGGGATTCACTGCATGGCCATAGTCGGTGCAACGCCACGCTAGTGGCTAGTGCCACCACGCAGGATCGCGGGCCGCTGAGCGATGGTGATAGCTAGCGGAGCGGAATGCGGAAGCGTTTGCCTGATGGTCAGCCGGCGCCGACGCGAGCTGTCCAGCAGCATGTTCTTTAGGGCGACAGATATCGCAACAGTCGCATGCTGATCCAAAACAACAACACGCCCGCGATCACCCCGATTTTGATCTGGTGATCCATGAACCGAACGCCCAACACGGCGAAGAATGCGCCGGCCAGGCAAAGCACGGACAGGTTTCCCATCAACCTGGCGGTCATCTTGAGCCAGATGTCGTTTTGGTAAGGCGTCATTGGCGCGTTTCCATTCAAATCGCAGCCTACACCGTATCGACGGGATGGGAAGGTGCATGAAATACATCCACACCCACCCGTAACTGGTGGACTGCAAGCCGCCCTCTCGGAACGACAAAAGCGCCAGAACTATTTGCCGATCTGATCCGAAGTCCGGGCCAAAGCGCGATACAAAGTGCTGCGAGAAATCCCGAAAGTGGTCGCCACGGCTCCCATCGTCTGATCGGGATGCTGAAGTAAGAGACGGACCTGCTCAAGCTGGCGCGCCGATAGAGCCCGTTTACGCCCGCCAGTTCGTCCTCTCGCGCGAGCGGCTGCCAAGCCTGCCATGGTCCGCTCGCGGATCAGGTCTCGCTCCATTTCGGCTAGAGCCGCCATCATATGGAAGAAGAACCGTCCTGCCGGTGTCGTAGTGTCGATGCCATCAGTCAGGCTTCGAAATTCAACGCCGCGGCTCTTTAGGGCACTGACGAAATCAACAAGCTGACCGACTGTGCGGCCTAGGCGGTCAAGCTTCCAAACGACGAAGACATCTTTCTCTCGGGCAAAGCTCAAAGCCTCGCCCAATGCCTTGCGATCTACCCGCGCGCCGGACGCAGCTTCAGAGAAAATCCGCTCGCAGCCCGCTTGTTTGAGCGCGTCAATCTGGAGATCGAGGTTTTGGTCCGCAGTCGAGACCCGCGCGTATCCGATAAACATGTCGCGAAACTCGTAAACAGAGGGCTTCATGACACATAGATTATGCAACAGAGTTTAGCCACACCTTCGGCGCTGACGGTAGGGAGCGGAGTTGGATCCGGACGGTCGGGGTCACAAACGTTCGTTTGTGCGACAAAACGCTGGCCGTGGCGGACTGCCGCCAGTCCATTGCTGGCTGAGGCTGCGTAAGGGCGTGCTGTGCCTTCAGGACAGCGCGGGCGAATACTGGGTAAGGATGAGCGGCATGGTGCGAGGGGCTTCACGGCACGCCGGAGGTGTCGTAGCGACTGCAGATTGCGCTAACGCCGGAGGAGGGCGATGAGTCAGTCCAATTCCGTTTTTCAAAGCGGCCTGACGACCTGGAACCTGCCCGAAGGTGACAGCGCCCGGCAAGCCGTCGCTCCGTTGCGGGGCTACGTATATCAACTCGAGGCATCCCTGGCGCGCTGGCTGGTTCTGCCCACCGGAAGTGAACTGCTGCTCGAAGTCGCGGAAGACTACGCCGAGGTTGCCCGCAATCCGGGCTCGCTCGACGCGGTTCTGAAAGCAACCCAGATCAAGGACACTCGCGAGTCGGGGGCGGTGACCCTGAACTCTGCGGACGTGCTCGACGCCATCAAAAACTACTGGAAGTTAAAGGCGGCCAATCCTGATCAGTGTGTCCAGATGAACTTCTTGACCACCTCCCCAATCGGCAAGGAACGCAAGAATCCGATCGCGGACGGCAAGGGGCTGGACCTTTGGCGACATGCGGCGAGGGGCGGCGATTGCGCTGCCCTGCGAGCCGGCCTCGTCGCGAGGTTCCCCAAGGGCGATTTGAGCAAGTTTCTCTCAGAATGCGATGACGCCGCGCTACGCGAGCAGTTGTTGCGTCCGATCGTCTGGAGTTGTGGCGAGCCGGACGTCTCGGCCCTGCATGCAGACAACCGCGCCCTCGTGATCGAACTCGCGCATTCGATGAGCATCCCGCCGGATTTCGCGGAGCGCGCTGCCGATGCCCTGCTGGTCCGGGTGATGACTGTCGCCATCAGCCAAAATCGTCGTCTACGGCGGGGCGAATTGATCGACCTTATACATAAGGCCGGGACTGTCCGCGTGCCGGCGAGCCAAGCTCTGGGCTCCCTCACTGCGGTACGGCCTCGCCAATTGGACCTTGAGGCGGCCGGTCTGTGGCGCCCGGTGCGAGCCGCGACATCGCCACTTGCCGCGCGCACCGACGCAATCACCAAGCTTGCGAACGCGCTGGGCGGGACGGGCACGGCTTGGCTACATGGCCCAACCGGCATGGGTAAGACCACGCTCGCCGCACAACTCGCACGAGGCCGGGGTGGAGACTGGCATGTGCTCGATCTGCGCAACGTCTCTAAGGAAGTCGCCGTTGAACGCATCAATGCCGCGCGCCAGCATGTGGCAGGTGCTTCGGCGATCGCGGGCTTGATACTGGACGATCTAAATCCAGTGCATCAGCCAGACCTCGAAGGGTCGCTGACCGAGTTGAAGGCGGCCCTGGAGCGACGCGACGCGCAATGCCTTGTGACTGCCTATCAGAAACCCGGCATGCGCCTGAGCCGCGCGCTTGGCCTTACACCGGACTCTGTCACCAGCGCGCCATCCCTCACTCCCCCTGAGATCGCTACGCTGATCGCCGAGCTCGGAGGCGACCCTGCGGTCTGGTCCGCGTTTGTCTGGACCATCGCTGGGGTTGGCCATCCTCAGCTGGTTGATGTCTTGACTTCGAGCCTCGCCGCAAAAGGCTGGCCGCTCGAGGAGATGGAGCGATGGAAGCGGGACGGCCTAAAAAGCGAGGATGTCGAAGCGGAGCGCGAAGCCGCCCGGCGTCGTCTGCTAGATGAGATGGATGAAGCAGACCTTCGACTCCTTACCCGCGCGAGCCGGGTCATGGGGTGGTTTGATCGTCCGCTAGCAGTTGCTCTCGGCGCTTTGGAGGTGGTCGTCGCGAACCCTGCCCAAGGCTTGGATCGACTGACCGGCCGCTGGCTGGAATCGATGCCGGCAGGACAGCTGCGGATCTCTCCTCTTGTCGCCGGTCTCGCCGACCAGTGGCTCGACGTGAACGAGCTGAAGGCCCTCGACCGCCACATCGCGATCCAGATTCTGACCCGCAAAGAAGGCGATCCCAGCATCATTGACACGGCGTTCGCTCATGCGCTGCTGGCCAAGGAAGAAGGCGTGCTGGTCCACATCGCTCGTGTCATCCTCACCGCTCCGAATGACGCGCGACCACTACTGGCCGCTCAGATGTCGAGTTTCCGGATGGCGGGGACCGCGATCGACAGCCTCCTCGTCGATCAACCCTACGCAGGCTTCTTCCTCAGCCTCGCTCAGCACCGGCTGACCGCGACGTTAGGCGACGGCCGGGTGGTCGCCGAATCCGCTACGCATTTGGTGGACCGGTGGCGGGCCTTGCCCGATGAGGACACGCGCAAAAACCTGGGCGGCTTGGTTCATCTTATCATTTTGATGGACCAGTATGCCTTCGGAAAAATTCCTGATTGGTTTGAGCTGATTCTCGCTCTCGACGGCATCGAGCCGGACGACGAGGAACTGGCCTTCCTGGACCAGTCGATGATCGGCCCAGAAGGAGAATCTGCGGTCGACTTCCTCTTCATCGCGCATGCCATCCAAGTGCCGGGCCTTAAAGCGCTGGGCCGCCTGTTCGAGGTGCTGAATACCATGTCTGCCGAAGGTCGCCGGCGATGGATCAGCGTCCTCGAGACGGGTGATCACTGGCTGGGCATGGCCATCGACAACGCTTGGCTAAAAGAGAGCGAAGCTGACGGCTTTGAGCCCCATCAGGCAGCTATGGTGCTTGGCGACTTGGGGCGAACGGCAATCGGCTGGGGCGAAAGCCGGCTCGCGGCGCGCTGCATTCGCTCCCGGGCAGTGATCTTAGACGAATACGTCGCCGATCGCACCGCCGCTCTGGAGGTGCTGGATCAAGCCGACGAGGTCCTGCCGAACAATTTCGATTTGATGCGCGAGAGAGCGAAGATCGCTTGGCGAGCGCGGGATTATCAGGACGCTTTCGACCAGCTCACAGCCCTCGCGGATCGATTGGCAGAGGCTGATCCCATCGACATCGCCTTCGTCCTGAGAGAGGCGGCGGCCAGCGCCGGCGAGCTCCAACGATGGTCCGAGTCGGTGACTCTCTTCGAACGCGCCCGCCAAGTGGTCCTGAACAGCACGCGAGGGACCGAGACAGCATTCAGCGTCGGCCTTGCCGTAGACACTGTCGCTGCGCGCTTCGAAAGCGGTGACCGGATTGGGGCCGTTCGGACCATGGTCCCGGTGCTTGAGAGTCTGAGGCTGATCAATCCTGCCGCCGACCTGAAATCCTTCTATGTGCACCACATCGCACGCCACGTGGTTATGTGGATGCTGGCCCGGATGGAGGGGAAATACCTCGTCGAGGGCGAGCCCGCCGTCCATGTCCCTGGCGCCGCGAGCAACCCCGCGCCGAACAAGGCTATTCTGGAACGTCCTCTTCCCGACTTGCCCGCCGGCTGGATGCTTATGGCCAGGATCGGCTTACGGCTCGGTCTTCCCAAAACGGAGGTGCTGTCCTGGTCCGGCGTGGCCGACATGCGAAGCTTTGGCGTTCTCGAGGCCCTATTTCAGAGCGACCTGATTGATCGGGCCATCATCGACGGCGATCAGGACGCGTTTGTCGAGGCTCTGTGCCATGCTGCGGCAGGGCGTCAGCTGCTTTTCGACCTTCGCCGAGCCAATTCGCCGCCAGATCCGCTGCGGCCAACCCGGTTTGCTCTACCGGCCTTCGACGCGGCCTCGGCCGATCGCATGTTCTACTATCTGCGTCTGATCGTTCTCGTTTTTGGAGCTGCTCGCCTGTTCCAGCAGTCCTCAGGCGGCCACCTCATGGACTTGGCGACAGCGGTGGAGCGCCGACTCGGCCTGCCCCTGGTGCCGGAATGGACGAAAGGCGGAGACTGGACTTCGCTCGATGGACTTGAGGCCGTGTTCAGGCCGCTCGCGCGCCTAGAGGCCGGCGAGGTCCTCGAGATCGACGCCCTCTATCTATTCCACCTTCGCCTTTGGGAGGTCGCGCGGCGGCTGGACCATGTCGATGTATTCTGGCCTATCCTCAGCCGACGAATCAAAGAGGACTGGCTTGAGGTGATCCGCAGCCGAACAGCAATGCTTCGGACACCCATGGCAACGGTTCCGCCGCTGCGCGAGACGCTACAATCTGGCTCGGGCGAGGCCTGGATCGCGAGCGTCCTGTTGCGCGCCCGGGGCGCAGTTTCGGTTCCACTCGCAGATGATTTCCTAAAGCTTCTGAAGGATGCGGCTACCACATCGCGCGATCCGACCTCGCCTGAAGGCACCTGACTGCGAGGAGGTGGATGTCGGCCGAGAGTAGGTTCCGGCCGAACGTGCAGGCTTGGTTTTGGTCTACCCGTCCTAGCGCACAGTTACCTTGGCCGACTAACTAGCAGTGCGATTCTAAATCGTCGCGAAGCCTTCATTTGCACAACTCTCGCGGCAACAACCGACTCTTCTAGCTAGATTGGCGCTCTAAAAAATAGTAGCGTTCGCTGAGGGTTGGGGGCTGAGGCGTGTGGATTTGGATCGCTGCGTTGACGATCATCGGATTGATCGCATGGCAAAAGCGTCGAAAGACGGCCGAGGCGAGACGACAGAGGTTGCTCGGGGAAAACCGTAGGATCAACGCCATTGCGGTGCCGTCCACGCAGCGTTTCGTGCTCGAACTGCCATCTACGCCGACGCAACATGCGGTTCAGACACCGATCTTGGCTCCGACCGACACACCAAGCGACGCTTTCGCAGCCCTTGACCCCGAGGACAGGATGCTCGTCGCCCGCTTCGAGGTCAGTCAGGAGGGTGGGCGGTTTAAGTGTCGGGCGTACAACTTCTCAACTCTCGCCCAAGCCTTGGCCTATGCGCGCCGCTTGAACGCCGAGTTGGCGACGCCGTTTGCGCCGGCTCCACGGGCGACCTCCGCGGTCGCGCCCGATCCATTTCGCGGCGTCTCCGATGCGGATCGCGCCCTCGCGGCGCAATACGGCGTTCAGCCGGTTGGCGACCGGTTCCGTTGCCGCGGCTACACCTTCACCACCCTTGGCCAGGCTCTCCACTATGTGCGTCGGTTGGCCGTCGAGACCCAGACGCCGAGCGCGCCGCTGAGCATCAGCGCACCTGTCGTCGGACACATCGAGGCGGCGGTCCATACGGGAGGCACAGGTTCGTCGCCATTGAGCGACACCGATCAAATGCTTGCAGTCTTGTACGGGATCGAGCGCATCGACGGCGGTTTCCGCTGCCGGGATTACCGATTCTCCACCCTAGCCCAAGCGCTCGACTATGCGCGCCGGCTCAACGCCGAGGTCGCGCCCATCTCGGCGGCCCAGCCTAAACCTAGGCCGTCCGCGCCGTCTTGTTCTGCGATCCAAACTGCTCCAGGCCAGACCCAAAAGACCTCTGCAAGCCCCGTATGGTATGGTGCTGGGTCGTCCGTGACCGTCGGCGGCATGTGCCTCGAATCGCCGATGATCTACGCCGGCGTTGTCGCTCGAGCTTGGGAGGCGCCTAGGTATTTAGTGGATCCCACGCTTCAGACTGCTCCCAGCGGAGAGGATCGGGACGGCGTGTCGCTCGGATACTGGCCCTCCTACGAAGGGCTGACTCCGGTCGCCCGCCACACCTATCTGCAGTGGTTAGCGCTCGGCCGTCCCGGAGGCTATGGGATCGGCTATGTCTTCATGTTCTTCTACGGCCTCGAACACCGTCTGCTGAGAGAGATGGCGCCTGACGGCGTCGAGGTCATCGCCGAGGTGGACCGTCTTCTGGCGCTCTACGGGGACAACGGCTCCTTCCGCAGCTATGCGCGTCGTCTCATCTCGGCGATCAGCTTGATCCGCAACGATCCAGTGGCCCAACCGGAGTTGTCGCCTGATCTTCGCCTGGGCGAGTACGAGATGCCCTTCGCCGTCAGGCGATATCTTGGGGTTCGGCTGGCGACCGGCACGGCGTTCGAAGCCGACGACGCCTTGCGATGGTTGCTTTCGTCGCCCGAAACTTATCTGAACACGCCCGGACGCCGCTGCTTCGACGAACTGACTGCGCTTTGGAGGGTGAGGTTCGCTGCGCGCCATCCCGCAGGCCTGAAGGTCCGGGTGCCGAAGCGGCGGCTCTCCACTGTTTACCGCAGCGCCAGCGGAGAGTTTGAACTCGAGCTCTCGGCCGGGGATATTCCGGACATCTCCTCGGTTACTGCGCCGCTTAATGGATTGCGCGACCTCCTTGCCGCCTGCCAACAGGATTTGGACGGCCTCAGTCGTCTTCTGCTGCGTAAGCCCGACGCGCGCACAAGCCTGGAGGGCGCACTGTGCCTACCGCCCGATCTTCAAACGCCTTCGGCAGAGGGGCTCGTCGCTCCGGTGCGGGCCCGCCTCGCTGAGCTGGCAGGACCCCGCGGAATCCAAGCGGTGACAACGTCGGCCGTTTTGGATCTCTTCCACATCGACTGCGAGGGCGCGAAGGTCCCCGCAGCTCAGCAGAAGCAGCTTGCAGGCATGCTGGATCGCCTCGGTTACGCTTTCGAGCCTGATCGCCGCCACAGCGAAGCCGGGCTGGAGACGGGAGGCCATATGGTGCTTTACGAGGGTCGGTCCGGCGCCGCACCGGCGGGCGACCGTACGGCCTATGCAGCGGCTCGGGCCAAGGTCGAGATCGCGATCCTCGCTTCCGCGTCCGATGGTGAGGTGGTCCAGGCCGAGTTGGATCAGATTACCGCCGACCTGGAGGCGGACGAGGCCCTTTCACCGGATGATCGGCGACGTCTCGGCGCTCATGCCCTTTGGTTAAGCCGGGATCTGCCGCGCCAGCAGGGCGCGTTGAAGCGACTGGCGACGGCATCCGAGGGACAGCGCACCGCGGCGGCTAGGTCGGCCATTGCCGCTGTGGTCTCCGACGGCCGCATTTTGCCGGTGGAGGTGCGCTTTCTGGAGAAGCTCCACAAGGCGCTTGGTCTCCCTGTGGCCGACGTATATGCGGCGCTTCACCGCGGCGCTGGCTCCGATGTTGTGCCGCTTCCGGTCCCTGCAAATGACGGGGCGTCAGCCGACCTACCTGGCGCTAACCCTCTGGCGTTCGATCTGACGCGACTTGATCGTTTGCGCCAAGAGACTTCCCAGGTCTCGGCGCTCCTCTCGACCATATTCCAGGAAGAGGAAGCCACGCCCGCACTCGTCGCGCCTGCACACACGTCGGCGGATGGCCGCTTCCCGAGACTGGACGCTCGCCACGCCATCCTTCTCGCCGGATTGGTAGACGCAGGCGAGCCTACCGACTTGGACGTTTTTGACGCAGAGGCCCGGAGCCTCAAACTGCTTCCGGCCGGAGCCATAGATACTATCAATGAATGGGCCTTCGACACCTTCGACGAACCCATTCTCGAATTGGACGATCAGATCGTGGTCGTGGAACATCTCCGCGCGCGCCTGATCGACATGGAGACCGCCGCGTGACCATCCACCCCCCTCTCAAGACCCGGGACCGTGACGCGATCCTCCAAGCCCTTGCCGCGGGCGTGGTGCCCCGAACGGGCCTTGCGCATGTTCAGGTGGGCCGCGCTGGCGAAGTCGGCGCTTTGGTCAAGGACATTGACCGGATCAGCGAAGGCGGCGCCGCGCTCCGTTTCGTGATCGGGGAGTACGGAGCCGGCAAGACTTTCTTCCTTAACCTTGTGCGTCTGATCGCGCTTGAGCGCCGCTGTGTAACTGTCCACGCCGACCTTGCGCCCGACCGCCGCATCCATGCGACCGGCGGGCAGGCCAGGGGGCTATACGCGGAAGCCGTGCGCAATCTGGCGACACGAACCAAACCGGACGGCGGCGCCCTGGGCTCCGTTGTCGAACGGTTCATCACCGAATGCGTTCAAGATGCAGAGGCGCGTGCGGTGGGTGTTGAGGCTGCCATCGACGCCCTGTTGGCGCCTCTGCAAGAGTATGTCGGTGGCTACGACTACGCTGCTGTCCTTAAGGCATATTGGCGAGGCAGCGAGGCGGGCGATGCGGCGCTGACGGCTGCGGCGCTGCGCTGGCTTCGCGGGGAATATTCGACCAAGACGGAGGCGCGGCAGGCGCTCAACGTTCGCAACATCATCGACGACGATGGCGTCTACGACAGCCTTAAACTTCTCTCCGCCTTTGTGCGCCTGGCCGGCTATGCCGGTCTCGTCGTGGTCTTCGATGAGATGGTGAACCTCTACAAGCTGCAGAGTTCGCAGGCGCGCAATCAAAATTTCGAGCAGATTTTGCGTATCCTCAACGACGTCCTTCAGGGCAGCGCCTCGGGCCTCGGCTTCGTCTTCGGCGGCACCCCGGAGTTCCTCATGGACAGCCGACGTGGGCTCTACAGCTATCAGGCCCTCCAGTCCCGCCTGGCTGAGAACGCCTTTGCTACGCAAGGTCTAGTTGACCTCTCCGGTCCGGTTCTGCGGTTACAGAGCCTGACGCCCGAGGATCTGCTGATCCTGCTGGCCAATATCCGCAATGTCTTCGCCCAGGGTGATCAGGCCCGCCACATCGTTCCAGACGAGGCCCTGCCGCTCTTCATGAAGCACTGCAATGGCCGGATCGGCGAGGCCTATTTCCGCACCCCTCGAAACACCATTAAGGCCTTCGTCCAATATCTCTCGGTGCTCGAACAAAATCCGCAACAGGGGTGGGCCGAGCTCATTGGTGCGGTCGATGTGGCCAATGATGCGGAGAGCGCCAACGACCATGCGCTTGAGCCCGAGGCGGCGGACGACGAACTGACCGCCTTCAGGCTTTAGTCTTGGAGGCCTTTGATCGGCTGCACCGAGAGGTGCAGCGCTGGATCCGAGACGAGCATTGGACAGGATTGCGTCCGATCCAGTCGCGCGCCATCGACGCCATTCTTGGCGGTGAAACGGACCTCATTATTTCGGCTGCCACGGCGGCGGGCAAGACCGAGGCGGCCTTTCTGCCGTTGTTGTCTCGGGCTGCCGAGCGGGAGGAGGGCGGACTGTCCGTCCTCTACGTTAGTCCACTCAAAGCGCTGATCAATGACCAGCATCGGCGACTAGACGGGCTATGCGAGCGTTTGGCGCTACCAGCGGTGCGATGGCACGGCGATGCCCCTCCCGGTCCCAAACAACGGTTGCTCAAGGCTCCGGCTGGGGTCGTCTTCATCACGCCGGAATCGATTGAAGCCCTGTTCCTACGCCGCAGCGCAGAGGTCTCTCGCCTATTTGCCAATGTTGATGCGGTCGTGATCGACGAGCTTCACGCCTTTCTGCAAGGACCGCGCGGATTGCACCTGGCCTGTCTCCTGCGTCGGATTGAACTTGTTACAGGGAAGCGGCCCCGCCGTATCGGGCTGTCCGCGACCCTGGGTGATCCGGCTGCCGCCGCGGCTTGGATGAACCCCGCAGCACCTGAGCGCGTGTCGCTGATTGAGGACGACGCTTCAGCGATCGATATTCACCTCCAGATCCGGGGCTATCTTGAACCGAACGGCCCCGAGGCAAGGGCGGACGTTGGCGAGGATGAAGAGCCGCGCACGGCTTTGGACGATATCGCCGATCACGCATTCAGCGTGCTGCGTGGTGATAACCACCTGTTCTTCGCCAGTTCGCGACGAAACGTTGAAGCGTTGGCGGACGACCTGCGACTGCGCAGCGAGGCCGCCGGTGTTCCCAATGAGTTCTTCCCCCACCATGGGTCCCTGTCGCGGGAGCTGCGTGAGACCCTCGAAAGTCGGCTGAAGGCGGCAACCCTGCCAACCACAGCCGTGGCCACGACCACCCTGGAACTGGGCATCGACCTCGGCGGGGTAAAATCAGTTGCGCAGTTGGGTGCACCGCGCTCCCTCGCCAGCCTGAGACAGAGGCTCGGACGAAGCGGTCGGCGCAAGGGCGCGCCAGCTGTTCTGCGGGTCTATGTGCGCGAGCAGCCCCTGACCGGCACCTCCGGCCCCCTTGACGCGCTTCGTCCCGAAACCATTCGCGCTGTGGCCGCCGTCCGGTTGCTGCTTGAGCGGTATGTGGAGTCGCCCCGACACGGTGTTGGCTTGGCCACAGTAGCGATCCATCAGATTCTGTCCTTAATCGTGGAGCGCGGGGGCATGTCGGCGGGTGGGCTCTTCAACGCCCTCTTCGGCGCGGGACCTCTCGTCGCTCTGGATCAGGAGATGTTTCTCGGCTTGCTGCGCGCAATGGGCGACCCGGCGGTTGGACTGATCGAACAGGCACCGGACGGACAGATCATGCTGGGAGGACTTGGGGAGCGGCTGACTTCAGATCGAGAGTTTTACGCCATTTTCGACACCGACGAGGAATGGTCCCTGCGGCATGGCGCGCGCCCGCTTGGGCAGATTCCGATCTCCAATGTCCTCTTCGTCGGCAGTATCCTCGCTTTTGCGGGACGCCGGTGGCGCGTAATCGCCGTCGATGATCGGGCGAAGGTGCTGAACGTTGAGCCTCACCGGTCCGGACGACTTCCCCTGTTCGAACGACAAGCGGTCGAACCTCTAGGCGATCGCCTCGCTCAAGAAATGCGAGCGGTCTATCTCGCGCAGGATCTGCCTGCCTATGCGGATCCTGCCGCAACCGCGTTGCTGCAGGAGGGGCGTGACGCCTTTGCCGCTTTCGACCTGTCTCGCCGTGCGGTCTTAGCTGACGGCCCAGACACTCACGTGCTGCTGTGGCGGGGCGGAGAGATGAACGGCGTCATGGCCGTCGCGCTTCTGGCTATGGGGGCCGAGACGGAGGTTCATGACCTGGGCGTCACCCTAACCAATACGACGACCGATCACGCGCGGATTCTGCTGGAGACGGTCGCAGCCCGGGCTCCTTCGGCGGCCGAGCTCAGCGCCTTCGTAGTCAATCTCAGCGAGGCCAAGTTCGACGCCTATGCGCCGCAGGCGGTGCTGCGCCGACTGTGGGAACGCCGCCACGAGGCTTATGTCACGCAACTCCCCGAAGTCGCCTTACAGGCGGTGCGGTTGATCGACATGGCGCCGTCCCTCCAGCGTCTCTCAACATAGGACACGAATATGGACAGTCTGATCAACCAGCTAGGTAGCGACCGGATCACCGCACGTCAGATCGACGAACTGGTAGGCTTGGCGCGGGGGATCGCCGCAGACGGCGACTTGAACCAGGCCGAGGTTGAGTTCCTGCAAAAGTGGTTGGCGGCCAATACGGTCGTCAGCGACCAACCGGTCATCCGTACTCTGTACGCGCGGATCAACGAGGTGCTGGCCGATGGCATTTTGGATAACGACGAGAAGACTATGCTGCTCGAGACGCTGAATAGTTTCTCCAGTCGCGACTTCGAGCTGGGGGAGGTGCTCAAGTCCTCGACCCTTCCGCTCTGCGATCCGGCGCCGGCGCTGCTGTTCACCGGTCGAACCTACTGCTTCACCGGTACCTTCGTGTATGGTCAGAGAAAGCACTGCGAGAGCGCGGTCCTGGAGCGCGGCGGACAGGCCGGCGGGTTGAGCCGCAAGACTGAGGTGCTCGTGATTGGGGCTTACGCTACCGAGTCATGGAAGCACTCCAGCTTTGGTAACAAAATCCTCCAGGCGTCGGCATGGCGCGACGATGGCAGTGCGATTTCGATCGTATCTGAAGAACATTGGACGGCGCATCTGTAAAAATCCGGTAGGCAGTGCGCCCAAGCAGCATCTGAAATCTGGCTATCGGTTCCCGTCCGGCGACGGCTCTCACATCTCGTCTCGTCATGACGATAGTCTCGAGATCATTGTAGGTATTGGTTCCAACGGTTCGAAGTTGCGCGTTTCGTCCTAGGAAACTGATGTCGATCGACGACATGAACTGCTCCAAAAAATTGCTTGCCGCGCTGGAGATAAAGAGCAAACTTTCATTTTCTTAGGTTTCAGGTTCCTAGGATTACTGAAATGTCGGTCGGCCAGCATGATGCGGAAGACCCCGAGGAGCCGGACGCTGCGTGGCGTGCTGCGACAGCGGCGAGGCGAGTCCTTCTTCCGCTGGCCCAAATGGAAAAGAAGCGCCGTGCGGACGTCGATGCGGCCGCCGCTGCGCTCAACATATCCACGACAAAGGCATACCGCCTAATTGCGCGGCTCAAAGAGGATGAGCGCACTTCAGCTCTCTTGCCCGCCAAGTCAGGCCGTCCCGCCGGGCTTTCGATGTATGCAGCGGACATAGACGAGATCATCCGCGAGGTCTTGGAGCGGGACTATGTTGCCGAACAGCGCCCAAGCGAAACGGCGGTACTCAACACAGTTCGCGCCCGGTGTAGGAGGGCCGGTCTAAATCCCCCTGGCCGAAAGGGCGTCAAAACGCGCATCCAGGCCTTGGATCTTTACGACCGACTGAAGGCCCGTCATGGCAAGAACGCCGCAGAAATTGCGACGTCGCGCCCGGGGGAGTTCGTCGTCGAGCGCCCCAATCAGGTTTGGCTGATTGATCACACCGAAGGAGATATCATTCTGGTGGATCGGCGGTTCCGCCAGCCGATTGGGCGACCGACGGTCACGCTTATCATCGACGCTTTTAGTCGCATGTGCGTCGGATGTTATGTGAGCCTCGGTAAACCTTCCCGAATCCAGTCTGCAATGGCGCTGCTCAGGGCTTTTTTGCCCAAAGAGGCTCTGCTCGAGGACGCCGGACAGAACTGGGACTGGCCGTGTCACGGGTTTCCTGAGCTCGTCCACGCCGATAATGGTTCAGACTTCCGCTCAGCGGCTTTCAGGCGCGGACTCAGCAACTATGGGATCATGCTCAAGCATCGACCGGTGAGGGAGCCGCGGTATGGCGCCTTGATCGAGCGATATATCGGCACGACCATGGGTGAGCTTCATTTGGTGCCTGGTACGACGTTCTCGAACGTGAGCCAGCGCGGCGAGTACGACAGTGAAGCTAAAGCCGTCATGTCACTCGACGGGTTCGAGCGCTGGCTCCTGCTGCAAATCGGTCGATACCATATTTCACCCCACCGCGGCTTGGACGGGTTCACCCCGCAGTCGCGTTGGGAGGCAAGCATCGGTTTAGGGTTTCGACAGAAAGAGATCGCACCTGGAGCGGCCCAAGAAATCATGCTGGCCTTCCTCCCCGGAGACCGCCGTCGGGCGCGCAATACAGGCATTCACTTCAAGAAGCTCCGCTACTGGGCCGCCTGGTTGACTCCACTAGTCCGGCGTGGGGGCGCGAGCGTCGATATCCGATATGACCCGAGAGACATGTCCTTTATCTGGGTGGCCTCAGAAGGCCGATGGGA
The DNA here is from genome assembly GCF_000698025.1 of Brevundimonas sp. EAKA. NCBI lineage: Bacteria > Pseudomonadati > Pseudomonadota > Alphaproteobacteria > Caulobacterales > Caulobacteraceae > Brevundimonas > Brevundimonas sp. EAKA. Next base: position 18,242 of record NZ_JMQR01000017.1, read on the forward strand.
GAGGGTGCACCTCTACAGACGCAGGGCTCCCTTCACGTTGCGGGAACACGAACTTGCGTTGAAGGCATTGCGCGAAGCGGCTGCCGCCAGCTTCGACGAAGACGCGATTCACGCCAAGCGCGAGGAGAGCCAAGCAATCATTGCCGCAGAGGCGGCAACGACCAAACGGGCTCGTAGGCACAACGAACATAACGAGCGATCACTCGAGCAGGCTGAGGCCATCTACGGAGAGCCGCCACCAATATGCCCCTCATTCTCAGATCTGCCCGTGGTCAGCCCAGGCAAAGCCGCTAGGACCGTGGAAGAGTGGTGACCACACTCCCTGCAGAACCCCTTGGGGACCAGCTTGTTCGTCTGGATGACATCCTCCGGGACCGCTGGCTATCCAACGCCGTAAGCGACGTCGCTTTACAGAGAGCGATGATGGCGCTTCTTACCGCCGGACGAATTCGCCCAAGGGCGTTGTTGTTCACCGGGCCGCCGAACTCGGGCAAATCGGCGCTCCGCAGAAAGATGATGATGGAGATCGCGAAGGCAGGGGCCTTGCCTGGGCGCGATCGACCCCCGGTTATCCTTGAGATCGAGGCGCCAAACGAAGCGGAAGAGGCGCGTTTCTACGAAGCGATCCTCGAGTCGGCCCATCGCTACGTTCCAGACGGAGCTGCTAGGACCTTGCTTCGCGCGGTAACGGCCCTTTTCCACGATCTGCGGCCAGACGCGCTCATCATCGACGAGGCGAATAATTTAAGCGTTTTTACGGGTGTGCGGGGCGTCATCTGTCTGAACGCCATTCGTCGTCTCTGCAACGTGCATAAGATTGCACTCCTTTGCTTTGGGACGCCGCCGGCGCGCGCCGCATTCGAAGCCGACGAGCAGTTGGAAAATCGGTTCGAGATTATCGAGCTTTCCCCGCTCGATCCTCCCGATTTCATTGAATTTGTGACTGTTCTTGCGGGTGCCATGCCGTTGCGACTCCGCACAGAGTGGACCAGCGCCATGTTCGATAAAGCCTACGAACTGACTGGCGGCTACGTCGGCCGCGCGGCTTATCTGGTTAAGGAAGCTGCGGTCGAGGCCGTTCGGACCGGTAGTGAGAGGATAAACGCGGAGATCATCGATGAGCCGGAGCTGGCCACCCGACTTGGCGCAATGAACCTGGCGCGGCGTCAGGCGGGGCGCCGATCGCGAGGCCCACGACGGCGATGATTGTCCCATACCGCGACGAAGCGGTGAGCTCCTGGGTTCGTCGTATGGAGTTGAGGGGCCGGATGCAGGTTTCGCTCGACCCAATTTCACCTGAAGAGGATCTCAAACCATCGCGTCGGCTAATTGCGGCCGCTCGATCGGTGGAGGAGGGGGCTGGTCGAGTTCTCGCCACCTGCGGTCTGAATCTTGAATGGCCAGCAGCCTATATAGATGACTTGATGGATCTGTCAGATGGTCGCTGCGGTAAGGCCTGCCGTGCCTGCCTTGAGGAGGACGCAGCGGCTGGGCGAGATCAGTATTTTCGCCGGGAGTGGCTTTTCATCTGGCGCGTGACATGCAGACACCACGGTCTCATGCTGCAAGATATAACTACCTGCGTACTGGCACCCGTCTTTGTGGACTCGAACAAGACCAGTCGGATCAAACTCCTGCGAGATGTCGATCTCCAAAACGACCCATTTTTGAGGCCGAGCCGGTCATCGACTTGGCGGAGCCGCAAGGGGCCGCCGCTGCACGCAATAGCTTTCGAAAATGCATGCATGGAAGCCCTCGGGGGCGCTCCATTCGAAAACTTGTGGTGCTGCGGTTCGACGTGGTCCGAGGTTCAGCCGGTTCTTCTTGAGCTCGCTGATCTGCTAGTTGCGCCAGGCAAGGATGGACCACAGCGGGCAATCTCCAACCTCCCGGATGAAATCAAGATCCCGTTCGTTCAAACAAACCGGTTCGCATCTAAAGCGATGACACGGCTGTCGGCCGTATGGCAGGCGGCCTGCATGCACGCGCTGGCCACGACGCTAGTTGACCCCAGTCGTTTCGAACTCATCCTGGAGCACCAATTCTACGACGCTTTTCTTTTCGGACGAAATGGCAAGCGACTTCAGGCGGACGCTCTCGGGCAGCTGGCGCTGAGGGATCCGCTGGCCATCATCTTCGCAAGTGTGGCTGACTCAGATTTGCAGCGGTTCATGATCAACGCTGAGCAGTGGCCTGGGCCATTTCTCCAACGAGCGAGAACGGCAGAATCCATAGCACTATGCCTGCAATCCAGGTGATGAGAGGAGCTCGGAAATGGACGGACTTTTGATTTCGTAACGCTAGTGTCGCCGTATCAGAACTCGAGTCTCAGGTTTAAGGAACCGAAGCGCTCCAAAACTCAGGAATCCCAGGGTTAGAGACAGCTCACAACAGCTCACAGTCGGACGTCTAAATTGCGCATAATATATCTTAGGCGTATATTATGTTCGACCAAAGTCTCCCTGACGCTTCCCGCGCGACGATGCCAACGTCCCTGCAATGCGCAGCGTATGCGGCGTGAAACGGTCGGAAAGACCTGATAGCTGGGAGGCTAACGCAAATGACGGACAGCGCCATTGGTGCGCCGGTCGATGATGAATATGTGGTCGGCAAGAACGACAAGCTGGTGATCCTGGCGTCGTCGGTCGGCACTGTCATCGAGTGGTATGATTTCTATCTGTACGGGTCGCTCGCCGCGATCATCACCGTGCAGTTCTTCTCCGGCGTGAATGAGACGACCGGCTATATCTTCGCCCTGATGGCCTTCGCCGCCGGTTTCGCGGTGCGGCCGTTCGGCGCGATCGTCTTCGGGCGCCTGGGCGATCTGTGGGGCCGCAAGAACACCTTCCTGGTCACCATGCTGCTGATGGGCCTCTCGACCTTCGTGGTCGGTCTTCTGCCCCCCTACGCCGCCATCGGCATCGCGGCGCCCATCATCCTGGTGCTGATGCGCCTGATCCAGGGCCTGGCCCTGGGCGGCGAGTACGGCGGCGCAGCCACCTATGTCGCCGAGCATGCGCCGCACGGCAAACGCGGCTTCTACACCTCCTTCATCCAGATCACTGCGACCGCCGGCCTGGTGCTCAGCCTGGTGGTCATCCTGGGCGTTCGCGTCGCCGTGGGTGAAGAAGCCTTTGCGGAATGGGGCTGGCGGATTCCGTTCCTGGTCTCGATCCTGCTGCTGGCCGTGTCGCTGTGGATCCGCCTGAAGCTGTCCGAGAGCCCTTCGTTCAAGCGGATGAAGGCCGAGGGCAAGGGCTCCAAGACCCCGCTGAAGGACTCGTTCGGCAAATGGCCCAATCTGAAGCTGGTGCTGATCGCCCTGCTGGGCCTGACCGCCGGCCAGGCCGTGATCTGGTACACGGGCCAGTTCTACGCCCTGTTCTTCCTGGAACGGGTGATGAAGCTGGACGCCACCCTGGTCTATGTGATGCTGACCATCGCCCTGGTGGCGGCCTCGCCCTTCTTCATCTTCTGGGGCTGGCTGTCGGACAAGGTGGGGCGCAAGCCGGTCATCCTGGCCGGGTGCCTGATCGCCGCCCTCACCTATTTCCCCTTGTTCAACGCCCTGACCCAGGCCGCCAATCCGCGCCTGGCTGCGGCCGCCGCCTCGGCGCCGGTCGTGGTCTACGCCGATCCGGCGGACTGCAACGTCCAGTTCGACCCCATCGGCAAGACGGTGTTCAACCAGTCCTGCGACGTGGCCAAGTCGCATCTGGCCAAGGCCGGCGTCACCTACACCAATGTCGCGGCGCCTGCCGGGACGGTGGCCGAGGTTCGCATCGGTGATCAGTCGGTCGTCCAGAGCTTCCGCGGCGACGCCATGACCCCGGCGGACTTCGCGGCTCAGAAGAAGACCTGGGACAAGGGCCTGAGCGAGGCCCTGACCGCCGCCGGCTATCCGGCCAAGGCGGACAGCGCCCTGGTCAACAAGCCGATGGTGGTGCTGATCCTGTTCATCCTCGGCTTCTATGTGACCATGGTCTACGGACCGATCGCGGCGGCCCTGGTCGAGATGTTCCCGACCAATATCCGCTACACCTCCATGTCCCTGCCCTATCATATCGGCAACGGCTGGTTCGGCGGCTTCCTGCCGACGACGGCCTTCGCCATCGTGGCGGCGACCGGAAACATCTACTCCGGCCTCTGGTATCCGATCATCGTGGCGCTGGCGACGGTCGTGCTGGGCTTCCTGCTGGTCAAGGAAGGCAAGGACGTCGATCTGAACGCCTGATCCTGCTTTCGGGCGTGATGAGGGGCGGGCTGTCTTCGGACAGCCCGCCCTTTCATTTGCCTGTCCGCCCTTGTGAAACCCACCCTGCCCGGTTCACATCCCGCTCATGTTCAGCCTGGTGATCCTCGGCCTCGTGGCCGGCTATATGGCGATCCTGTTCGCCGTCGCCTGGTGGCAGGAGCGGCCTGCGGCGCAGGCGCGGGGCCGCTCGCTGGCGCCCTGGGTCTACGCCCTGTCGCTGGCGATCTACTGCACATCCTGGACCTATTATGGGGCGGTCGGCACCGCTGCCCGCGACGGGTGGGAGTATCTGCCCATCTATATCGGACCCGTGATCGGTCTGACCCTGCTCTTCCCCCTATGGCGACGCATAGCCGCCGCCGCCCGGCGCGAGAACGTGGGGTCGATGGCGGACTTCGTGGCGTCGCGCTACGGCAAGAGCCAGACCTTGGGCGCCGCGGTCACCATCGTGGCCATCCTGGGCTCCCTGCCCTATATCGCCCTGCAACTGAAATCCCTGTCGATGGCCGGCGCCCTTCTGACGGCGGGCACGCCGGTGGCGGGGGGAGAACGGCTGACTGTTCTGGCGCTGGCCGGGGTTCTGGCGGGGTTCGCCATCCTGTTCGGCGCCCGACGCCCGGACCTGACCGAACATAATCGCGGTCTGATCCAGGCCATCGGCCTGGAGTCCCTGGTCAAACTGGGCGCCCTGTTGTTCGTGGCGATCTTCGCCCTGGTCCTGCTGATCCATGATGGATCGACCCCGCGTATCATCGAGGGACTGGGCGCCCTCGCCTCGCCGCCCGAGATCACGCCGCGCTTCACGGCCATCACCCTGGTCTCGACCCTGGCCATCTTCTGCCTGCCGCGCCAGTTCCACGTCGCCTTCGTCGAGGGCGCCCAGCCGGCGGACGTGAAGAAGGCCCGCTGGATCTTTCCGATCTATCTTCTTCTGACCAGCCTGGCCGTCCTGCCCCTAGTCGCGGCGGGGGCCCTGTTCGCGCCGGCGGCGAACCCCGATCTTCTGGTGCTGGCCCTGCCGTTCGGGCGGGGTGAGTCCTGGTTGACGGCCATCGTGTTTGTCGGCGGCTTCTCTGCCGCCACGGCCATGGTGATCGTCGAGGCCGTGGCCCTGTCGGCCATGGTCTCCAACAGTCTGATCCTGCCCTTCCTGGCCCGTGACCGATGGCGGGTCAGAGGCGACTCGTCGGACATGGCCGGCACGATCCTGCAGGTGCGGCGCGGCGCCATCGTCGCCGTGCTTCTGCTGGCCTGGCTTTATTATCAGGCGACGGACCAGTCTCGCGGGCTGGCCGCCATGGGTCTGGTGTCCTTCGCCGCCATGGCCCAGTTGGCGCCGTCCCTGTTCGGGGCTGTGCTGTGGCGCGGCGGGCATGCCCATGGCGCTCTGGCGGGCATGAGCGTCGGGGTTTTCGTGTGGATCGTCATGCTGGCGCTGCCCCAGCTGGCGCCCGGCGCCCCCTGGCATCTGCATGTCATGATGGGGGTGAAGGATCCGCTGGCTCTGGGCGTCTTCGTCAGCCTGGGGCTGAACCTCGTCGCCTATGTCGGGGTGTCGCGTTTCGCCCAGCCGCGTCTGATTGATCGGGTGCAGGCGCGGGCCTTCGTGGATCGGCTGGGGCCGGACTGGCTGGAGTCGAAGCCATCGCCGTCCGGCGCCTCGGTCGGCGACCTGCGCGCCTTGGTCGCGCGCTTCATCGGCGACGAGCGGGCCGAACGGGCCTTCGCCGCCTGGAGCGCGGAGACCGACATCCGGCTTCGCGACGCCGACCCGGCCGACGCCGCCCTCGCCCGGGCCGCCGAACGGATGCTGGCCGGCGCCATCGGCGCGGCCTCGGCGCGGCGGGTCATCGCCGCCGCCCTGGCCGGCGGCGGTCGTGCGCCAGAGGATGTCGTGCGGATGCTGGACGAGGCCTCCCAGGCCGTGCAGTTCAGCCGCGACCTGCTGCAGACCACCCTGGACAATATCGACCAGGGCGTGATTGTGGTGGACGAAGATCTACGTGTAACCGCTTGGAATCGCCGTTATGTCGAGATGTTCGGCCTGCCCGTTGGCTTCGTCCATGTCGGCCTGTCGATCGCCAGCATCTATCGGCTGAACGCCGAGCGCGGCGAGAGCCCGGACGATATCGAGGCCTGGGTGGAGCGCCGACTGGAGGCCCTGAGCCGGCGTATCCCGCACGACCACGAACGGCGCCAGCCCGACGGCCGGGTCTTGCGGTCCTCCGGCGCCCCCATCCCCGGCGGCGGCTATGTCACCAGCTACACCGACATCACCGCCCTGCGCCGGGCCGCCCGTCAGCTGGAAGAAGCCAACGAACGTCTGGAAGCCCGCGTGGCCGACCGCACCGCCCGTCTGGACGAAGCCCGGCGCGTGGCGGAGGACGCGACGGCGTCCAAGACCCGTTTCCTGGCCGCCGCCAGTCATGACCTGCTGCAGCCCCTGCACGCCGCGCGCCTGTTCATCGCCGCCCTGAAGGAGGAGCCGGCGGTTTCCGGCCCCGGGGCCGAACCGACCAGCCGCACCCTGGCCGTCAACGCCGACCACGCCATCGACAGCGCCCACCGCCTGCTGACCGCTCTGCTGAACCTGTCCAAGCTGGAGGCCGGCGGGGTCAAGGCGGCCGTGACCCGCCTGTCGCTGGACGGTCTGTTCGACGAACTGAGACGCGAATATGCGCCGGTGGCCGAGGCCAAGGGACTGGTTCTGACCCTTGTGCCCAGCCGCCTGTGGGTCTCGTCCGACCGGGATCTGCTGCGGTCCATGCTGCAGAACCTGATCGCCAACGCCATCCGCTATACGGACGCCGGTCGGGTGCTGGTCGGGGCGAGGCGGAGCGGCGACGCCGTGCGGCTGCTGGTCTGCGACACCGGACGCGGCATCCCCGATGCGGAACAGGAGATGGTGTTCGGCGAGTTCGTGCGCCTGCCCGGCGCCCCTGTCGACGAGCCGGGCGCCGGACTGGGTCTGGCTATCGTGCGCCGCTTGTCCAGCCTGCTGGACCATCCGCTGGAGCTGAACTCCCGCTTCGGGCGCGGCACCATCTTCCGCATCACTGTGCCGCGCAGCCCGCCGGATCGGGTCGTCGAGACCGCGCCCACGCATGAGGTCCGCCTGCCCCTGGCCGGTCTGCGCGTCCTGTGCGTGGACAACGAGCCGGTGATCCTGGACGCGCTGAACGCCCTGCTGACCCGCTGGGGCGCGCGCCCCACCCTGGTCTCTGGGGTCGAGGCGGCCATGGCCGCGCAAGGACCGTTCGACGCCGCCGTCGTCGATCTGCACCTGGGCGACGGGCCGGACGGATTCGCCGTCATCGACTGGCTGCGGCCGCGCGGGGTGCGCCGGATCGCCCTGGTCACGGCCGACACCCGGGACGGGCTGAACGAAAAGGCCGCCGCCGCCGGGGCCGTGCTGCTGCCCAAGCCGATCAAGCCAGCGACCCTGAAGGCCTTCCTGTCGAGCTAGGAGGGGTCCATCTGTTTGGCCAGGATCACCGCCTGGGTGCGGTTATGGACCCCCAGTTTGCGGAAGACGCTGGTCAGATGCGCCTTGATCGTGGCCTCGGACACGCCGAGGTCGAAGGCGATCTGCTTGTTCAGGCGGCCGGCCTTCAGGCCTTCGAGGATACGCAACTGCGACGGCGTCAGGCTGGCGACCCGCGCCGGCAGGTCGTCGTCCGCGACGTCCGGCGTCTCCGGCGCCCAGCCGTCGCCGGCCAGGATGGCGGCGATGGCCTCGACCATCTCCGGAAGACTTGCCGACTTGGGAATGAAGCCGGCGGCGCCCAGACCCAGGGCGTGGCGCACGACCGTGGCGTCTTCACTGGCCGAGACCACGGCGACCGGCACGGTCGGATGTTCGGCGCGGATGGCGGCCAGACCCGCCATGCCCTCGCTGTCCGACAGTTTCAGGTCCAGCAGCAGCAGATCGACCCCCCCGATGTTCAGGGCGGTTCGGGCTTCGGCCAGACTGGCGCATTCGTCGATCCGCACCCCTGGCGCGGCCTTGTCGACGGCCGAACGCAGCGCGGCGCGAAACAGCGGGTGATCGTCGGCGACGACGATACGATCCATAAGGCGTCCTTCCCTTGCACGGCATGCTTGTCGGCCGCGTCGTCGACAGCATGGCGTGGTTCGACTTTGGTCGAAACTAGACCAATGGCTAATGGCCGCCTACGGCCCAAAAGGAAAGGTTCACGCAGGACGCCCGCATCAGATGGGCGCGGGAGGAACCATGATGATCAAGTCCAGTCTTCTGGGCGGGTGCGTGGCTGCGGCCATGATTCTCGCGCCCGGCGCCGCCTTCGCCCAGGACGCCCAGGCCGCGCTCGAAGCCCGTATCGCCCAGCTCGAAGCCGAGTTGAACAGCCTCAAGTCCGAAGTCGTCGCCGCCCGCACCCAGCAGGCGGCGCAGCAGCAGGACATCATCCGGCTGGAGACCCGTCCTGCCCCCCCGCCCCCGGTCCAGCAGGCGGCCGCGCCCAGCGACGGCTTCCGCATCGGCGACCACACGGTGAAGTTCGGCGGCTTCGTCAAGGTCGACGCCTCGGCCTCGAACTATTCCGGCGGCGATCCGGCCAACGGCGACGCCCTGCGCGAATTCCACATTCCCGGCTCCATTCCCATCGGCGGCGCCGACGAGGATACGGCGACCGACTTCAACGCCCGCCAGACCCGCTTCTGGCTGACGACGGACGGTCTGGTCGGCGGCCACAAGGTCGGCACCCGGCTGGAGATGGACTTCCAGACCCTGCCCGGCACGGCGGACCAGCGCACCACCAGCCCGGCCAACCCGGCCCTGCGCCGCGCCTTCGTCACCATCGACAACTGGCTGATCGGCCAAGAGTGGACCAATTTCCAGAACACCGCCGTCCTGCCGGAATCCGCCGACTTCATCGGCGCGGCAGAGGGCACGGTCTTCGCCCGCCAGGTTCAGGTGCGATACACGCGCGGACCCTTCTCGATCTCGGTCGAGAACCCCGAGACGACCGTCACCCCGTTCACCGGCGGAGCACGGATCATCGCCGACGACAGCAGTCTTCCGGACTTCACCGCCCGCTACGCCGTGGCGCGGCCGTGGGGGGATCTGCAGTTCGCCGGTCTGTTGCGTCAGCTGAAATATCAGAACCCGGCGACGGACATCGATTCCACTGCCACGGGCTGGGGCCTGTCCGCCTCGACCAAGATCAAGGTCGGGGCCAAGGATGACCTCCGACTGATGGTGACGGGCGGCGAAGGCATCGGCCGTTATGTGGGGCTGAACTTCTCCAACGACGCTGTGCTGGACGCCTCGGGCGAACTGGATGCGATCGGCGTCGTCGCCGGCTTCGCCGCCTATCGTCACGTCTGGGCGCCCGGCTGGCGCTCCAGCCTGATCTGGTCGGCCCAGAAGGTGGACAACGACACCAGCGTGACCGGTCTGGCCGTCAACCGGTCCGCCCAGAGCATCCACGCCAACTTGATCTGGTCGCCCGTTACGGCGTTTGATGTGGGGGCCGAGCTGATGTTCGCTGATCGCGAAATCGAATCCGGCGCGAGCGGCGACATGACCCGACTGATCCTGTTCGCCAAATACGGATTCTGAAAATGCTGGAGACGTCTCGCGTGCCCGATTCCGAACTCTACCCCGTCCCCGCAGACTTCGCCGCCCGTGCCCACATGGACCGGCAGGCCTATGAGGCGGCGCGGGTTGCGGCGCGCGAGACGCCCCAAGCCTTCTGGTCCGAGCAGGCCCAGCGCCTCGACTGGATCAAGGCGCCGACCAAGATCAAGGACGTCTCCTTCAAGAAGGAAGATTTCCGCATCCGCTGGTTCGAGGACGGCGTCCTGAACGTCGCCACCAACTGCATCGACCGCCACCTGCCCCATCGCCAGGACGAGACGGCCATCATCTGGGAAGGCGACGATCCGGCGGACAGCCAGCACATCACCTATGGCCGGCTGCACGACGAAGTCTGCCGCATGGCCAATGTGCTGAAGGCGCATGGCGCCAGGAAGGGCGACCGGATCACCATCTATATGCCGATGATCCCCGAGGCCGCCTACGCCATGCTGGCCTGCGCCCGCATCGGGGCGGTCCATTCCGTGGTCTTCGGCGGCTTTTCACCCGACAGCCTGTGCGGCCGGATCGAGGACTGCGGCTCCACCCTGGTCATCACCGCCGACGAGGGCGTGCGGGGCGGCAAGATCGTGCCGCTGAAGGCCAATGTCGATGCGGCCCTGGAGAAGGTGAAGGTCGACACCGTCCTGGTGATCCGTCGCACCGGCGCCGACGTGCCGATGATCGAGGGCCGCGACGTGGACTACGCCGTCGAGGCCGCCAAGGCCGCGACCGAATGCCCGCCCGAGCCGATGAACGCGGAAGATCCGTTGTTTATCCTCTACACCTCAGGCTCCACTGGAAAGCCGAAAGGCGTTCTTCACACGACGGGCGGCTACCTGTTCTGGGCCGCCTGGACCCATGAGCTGACCTTCGACTATCGTCCCGGCGAGGTCTTCTGGTGCACCGCCGACGTGGGCTGGGTCACGGGCCACTCGTATCTGGTCTATGGGCCGCTGGCGAATGCGGCGACCACCCTGATGTTCGAAGGCGTGCCAAACTACCCCGACGCCAGCCGTTTCTGGCAGGTGGTGGACAAGCACAAGGTCGAGGCCTTCTACACCGCCCCCACGGCCCTGCGCGCCCTGATGCGCGAAGGCGACGCGCCCGTGAAGGCGACCTCGCGCAAGTCGCTGCGGGTGCTCGGCACGGTCGGCGAACCGATCAATCCCGAGGCCTGGCGCTGGTATCACGAGGTGGTCGGAGACGGCCGCTGCCCCGTCGTGGACACCTGGTGGCAGACCGAGACCGGCGGGCATCTGATCACCCCCCTGCCCGGCGCTACCGACCTGAAGCCCGGCTCGGCCACCCTGCCCCTGCCTGGCGTCGAACTGCAGATCGTCGATGCGGAGGGCCAGGAACTGGTCGGCGCCGTCTCGGGCAATCTGTGCATCACCGACAGCTGGCCGGGCCAGATGCGCACCGTCTATGGCGACGACCAGCGCTTCTTCGACACCTATTTCTCGACCTACCCGGGGCGGTATTTCACCGGCGACGGCTGCCGCCGGGATCAGGACGGCTATTACTGGATCACCGGCCGGGTCGACGACGTCATCAATGTCTCGGGCCACCGGATGGGCACGGCCGAGATCGAGAGCGCCCTGGTGCTGCACGACGATGTCGCCGAGGCGGCCGTGGTCGGCTATCCCCACGACATCAAGGGCCAGGGCATCTACGCCTATGTCACCCTGAACAAGGGGGTCGAGGCGACCGAGGATCTGCGCAAGGCCCTGGGGGCCCATGTCCGCCGCGAGATCGGTCCGATCGCCACGCCCGACGTGATCCAGTGGGCCCCCGGCCTCCCCAAGACCCGGTCGGGCAAGATCATGCGCCGCATCCTGCGCAAGATCGCCGAGAACGAGATCGGGGCGCTGGGCGACATCTCGACCCTGGCCGATCCGTCCGTCGTCGAGGATCTGGTCCAGAACCGCGCGGGCTGAGCACGCCGGCCGGGCTTGTGCGCCGCCTCCAGTCTCGTCAAAACCGGACCAAGGGGCCGGCCCTGGAGCCGAACGCCTCAGGCCTTGGGTGGAGACGACGAGATGACGATCCGATTTGACGGCCAGGTGGCCATTGTGACGGGCGCGGGCGGCGGTCTGGGGCGAGAACACGCCCTGGCCCTGGCGGCGCGCGGGGCCAAGATAGTGGTCAATGATCTGGGCGGCGCCCGCGACGGTTCGGGCGGTTCGGCCACCGCCGCCGAGGCCGTGGTCGCCGAGATCGAGGCGGCCGGCGGCGAGGCGATCGCCAATGCCGCCTCGGTGACCGACTTCGCCGCCGTTCAGGCCATGGTCGAGGCGGCCATGGCCAAATGGGGCCGGGTCGACCTGCTGGTGAACAACGCCGGGGTGCTGCGGGACAAGAGTTTCGCGAAGATGGAGCTGGAGGATTTCCGCTTCGTCGTCGACGTCCATCTGATGGGAGCGGTCAACTGCACCAAGGCGGTGTGGGAGATCATGCGGGCTCAGAATTACGGCCGGATCGTCATGACGACCTCGTCGTCCGGCCTGTACGGCAATTTCGGCCAGTCGAACTATGGCGCGGCCAAGATGGCGCTGGTCGGACTGATGCAGACCCTGTCGATCGAGGGGGCCAAGAACGACATCCGCGTCAACTGCCTGGCGCCCACGGCCCATACGCGCATGACCGAAGACCTGGGCGCCGCCCTGCCCCTTGAGGCCCTGGGGCCGGAGCTGGTGACGCCGGGCCTGCTGTATCTACTGAGCCGGGACGCGCCCAGCCGCTGTATCCTGGCGGCGGGCGCCGGCGGGTTCGAGCGCGCCTATGTCACCCTGACCGAGGGCGTCCACATCACCGGCGAGGATGCGCCGGAACAGGTGGCGGCCCGGTTCGACGCCATCTCCGACCGGTCGAAAGAGATCGTGCCGGAGATGGGCGCCGCCCAGGGGATGATCGAACTGACCAAGGCCCAGAAGGCGCACACTTAGGCGCACGCCTCCTGAGCGCTCTAGTCGGTGCGGTCAGCCGATCGCGCCGACGCAGCCTTCCGCCTCGCCGGGCGTCAGTTCCGCCTCGGTCAGGGCGATGGTCCAGCCGTGGTGGGTGTTCAGACCCCAGCGACGCGCGCCGCCGCCGTCACCCGCATCACCGCCGGCGGTGACGACGACGCGGCGGCCCCTTGGGAGCGCCGGCGGGTCGATCTTGCCCACGGCCAGAGACGTCGGCGTCTCGCCGCCGTAACCGTCGAAGACGCTCAGCATCGACCATTCCCGACGCAGACCCATCCACCAGGCGTCCTCGGTGTTGATGGCCAGGACGGCGACACCGTGCCCCTCGGCGGCGAAGGCCAGGGCCTTTTGCGGGTCGCGGACCATCTTGATGTCGGCGGCGGCGCCGAAACGCAGCCGGGCGCCGTCATAGGCGCGGGTCGGCTCGATGGGCGCCCAGACCTGGACCTGGAGCCGCCCCTGGCGCGCCAGGCCCCAGCCGATGATTTCGCGCCACAGGTGTTCGACGGCTTCGGCGTTCTCGGGCTGGGCCTTGGACAGCATGCGCGACAGAACGGTCTGTTCGCGGTCGGGGCGCAGCTTGGTGTGGGGGCCGGTGGGGGCGTCCTTGGCGCGGCCGACGGTGGCGGCGACGGCGCGGCGTTGTTCGAACAGGGCCAGGATCTGATCGTCGATGGCGTCGATCTCGGCGCGCAGGGCGGCCAGGGCCTGTTGTTCGGGGGTTAGTTCGACCACGTCAGGCCACACTTGCTGGACGTTGGAATTGGGCATGGGTTCGGGCTTTCGGCAAAGGGGGATTTCGATGTGCAGGGGCGGACAGCCGCTCTGGTCCAGAGCGGTCGCCGGCGAGACAGTCAGGGACGAAGAGCGCCCGACGCCTCAGCCGGCGTATCGAAAGCCGTAAAAGCCGTAGCCGAAATAGAGGCCGGAAACCGCGCGCGAACGGTCGAAGGAAACAGAAAGAACGCGCTGGCGGGACATGGGTCCGGGTCCGGTTATGCGGATCGATTGCGATCCGTGCGGCCTTAAAGCACGCAAAGACCGTGCGCCGTCAAGCCCTTCAGACGCCCAGAAGGACGAAACGCGTCCGGTTGTCGCTGGAATCCTGAAGATCGTTGCGCAGGATCGACAGGCCATAGACCTCCGCCGCGCCCACCGGCGCTACGGCCGCCTGGGTCGGATCGCCGGCCTCGGCGACGTCGCGGGCGGCGCCGGCGGTGTCGAAATGCTCGACCACGTTCAGCCTCATGCCCTTCAGCGTCTGTTCGCACTGGGCCAGGGCGATGGGATGGCTGAGCACCCGTTTCAGATCGGCGATCCGGGCGCCCTCAAGGCCCATCAACGCGTGACGGATCGGCCGCCAGGCCTCCGCCACCACGGGGAGACCGGATTCACGCACCAGGGTCGCCGCCGGTTCGACCACGCCGATGGACGAGTTCTCGACCGGGATCAGGGCGCAGTCGCAGTCCCCGGTCTTCAGCGCCTCAATGGCCGCTGCAAAGGTCTCGAAGGGCACGGCCACGTCCCAAGGCCGCAGGGCCGTGCAGGCCTCGTGGCTGAACGCCCCCGGCGCGCCCTGGTAGGCGACCCGGCCGGGCTTGTCGTCTTGGTGCGCAGGCGTATCCATATTCGCTACGTCCGGGATCGTCCCCGAACGCCTTTCCTTGTCGTTGGCCGCTGATCAGACGGAACATCCTTGTCCGCGCCATGGCCGTATCCGAGCGTATCTGCGGCGCCGCCCCTGTTCCGACAAGCCGAATATGGCGCCGGCCGGCTATCGAACCGGCTATGGGCGCGCTAGCCTTGCTGTTCCCGTTCCTGGAGGCTTCATGTCCGTCGTCTCTCGCTCCAGCCGTCGCGCCGTACTGACCGGCCTGGCGGGGACCGTCGCCGGCTGCGCCGCGACGTCGCCTGTCCCGCTCGCGGCCGGCTTCGCCCCCCGTCGGATCGCCCCGATCCTGATGGACCCCGAACGAATCATCCGCATCACCGTCTGCACCCGGCCCTTCCGCCCCGCCGGCCCGCGTCTGGACGTGGAGACGGTCGGCGAGAGCAAGGTGGTTCACAACTACGGCCACGGCGGCAGCGGCTGGTCCCTGTCCTGGGGCTCCAGCGCCATAGCGGCGCGCAAGGCCATGGCCCTGGCCGGGGTTGTCGGCGGTCCGCCCGTCATCGCGGTGATCGGCAGCGGCGCCCTGGGTCTGACCTCGGCGCTCCAGCTTCAGCGGATGGGCGCGCGGGTGACCATCTACGCCCGAGAGCGCGCCGCCTTCACCCGTTCGATGCGCGCGACCGGCAGCTGGACGCCGGACAGCCGCATCGCCGACGCCGACCGCGTCTCGGCCGAATTTCCGGCCCTGTGGGAACAGATGGCGCGCGAGACCTATGCGACCCACCAGACCTATCTGGGCACGGAAGGCGATCCGGTCGTCTTCAGCGACCGCTATATCCTGTCGGGCGCAGCGGACCTGCCGCGTACGGCCGAACCGCCGCCGATCCGCACCGCGCCCGGCGTAAAGCCGATCCGCTTCGCCGAATACCGGCTGGACGGGCTGGCGCCGCGCTCCATCCCCCTCCCCGCCTCGGCCTCGCCCTTTCCGGTCGGGGAGACGCGGATGGTCAGCGCCATGCAGTTCAACGTCGCCGAACTGGCGCATCGGTTGGAGACCGAGTTTCTGAGCCAGGGCGGGCGGATCGAGACCCGCACCTTCAACACGCCGGCGGATCTGACGACCTTGTCCGAAAAGATCGTCGTCAACTGCACCGGTTATGGCGCCAAGGCCTTGTTCGAAGACAAGGATCTGATCCCGGTGCGCGGTCAGATCGCCTGGCTCGCGCCCCAGCCCGAGGCGAACTACGGCCTGCATTTCCGGGGCGTGACCGTGCTGTCGCGACCGGACGGTATCGTGGTTCAGGCCACGCGCAACGACATGAACGGCGTCGGCGTCGACGATGAGACGCCGGACCGGGCCGAGGCGAACGCGACCATCGGCCTCGTCGCCCCGCTGTTTCCGTCGATCAGGCGGCTTCCGACCGGCTGATCCGCCCCGACTTCAGCCGTTCGGCCACCAGGAAGGCCAGCTCCAGCGCCTGGTCGGCGTTCAGGCGCGGGTCGCAGTGGGTGTGATAGCGGTTGGACAGGTCGTCCTCGGTCACGGCCTGGGCGCCGCCGATGCATTCGGTGACGTTCTGGCCGGTCATCTCCAGATGGACGCCGCCGGGGTGGACGCCCTCGGACTCAGCCACGTCGATGAAGGTCCGCACCTCGCCCAGGATCCGGTCGAACGGTCGGGTCTTGTAGCCGTTGCCGGCCTTCAGCGTATTGCCGTGCATCGGGTCAATCGACCAGATGACCTTGCGGCCCGAGGCCTTCACTTCGCGCATCAGCTTGGGCAGGCGCTCGCCGACCTTGTCGTGACCGAAACGGCCGATCAGGGTCAGGCGGCCCGACACATTGTCCGGGTTCAGGGCGTCGATCAGCGGCAGCAGGTCGTCGGCCGTCATCGTCGGTCCGCACTTGACGCCGATAGGGTTCCTGATCCCCTTCATGAACTCGACATGGGCGCCGTCCAGCTGGCGCGTCCGCTCGCCGATCCACAGCATGTGGGCCGAGGTGTCGAACCATTCGCCCGAACCGGCGTCCAGCCGCGTCAGGGCGCTCTCGACGTTGAGCAACAGGGCCTCGTGGCTGGTGAAGACCTCGACCCGGCTCAGGTCCGGATGGCTCTCGGGCGTGACGCCGACCGCCTCCATGAAGGCCAGGGCCTCGGTGATCTTGTCGGCCAGTTCGCGATACTGGGCGCCTGCGGCGTTGTCGCCCGCGAAGCCCAGGGTCCAGCGATGGATGTTGTACAGATCGGCGTAGCCGCCGCCGGCGAAGGCGCGCAGCAGGTTCAGGGTCGAGGCCGACTGGTTGTAGGCGCGGATCAACCGTTGCGGATCGGGCGCGCGCTCTTCCGGCGTGAAGCCCATGCCGTTGATGATGTCGCCGCGATAGCTGGGCAGTTCGACGCCGTCGATCTCTTCCAGCGGCGACGAGCG
Source organism: Brevundimonas sp. EAKA (assembly GCF_000698025.1). Classification (NCBI taxonomy): domain Bacteria; kingdom Pseudomonadati; phylum Pseudomonadota; class Alphaproteobacteria; order Caulobacterales; family Caulobacteraceae; genus Brevundimonas; species Brevundimonas sp. EAKA. The sequence continues at coordinate 35,106 of NZ_JMQR01000017.1, forward strand.
CGGCTTGGCGAACTGACCCGCGATCCGGCCGACCTTCACCACCGGCTTGCGTCCGGCGAAGGTCAGCACGACCGCCATCTGCAGGATCAGGCGGAAGGTGTCGCGGATATTGTCGGTCGAGAACTCCTTGAAGCTCTCGGCGCAGTCGCCGCCCTGGAGCAGGAAGGCCTCGCCCCGCTCGACCTGGGCCAGTTTCGACGTCAGGCGGCGCGCCTCGCCCGCGAAGACGAGCGGCGGCAGGGCGCGCAACTCGTCCTCGACGGCGGCGAGGGCTTTGGGATCTGGATAGTCCGCCGGCATGTGCAGGGCGGTCTTGGTTCTCCAGCTTTCGGGGGTCCAGCGTGTCATCGGGCAAGAATAGGGCTTTGCGGCCGCTCAAACAACGAAAACACGAATGGATTTTGCCGTTGAGCCTCAGTCTTCGGCGGGCGGCGCCTTTTCCGCCGCATCCGCCGCCTTGCGTTCGGCCTTGGCGGCCGCCTTTTCAGCCGCCTTTATGGCCGCCGCGCGCTCACGTTCCTGCCGTTCGAAACTGTAGTTGGGCTTGCGGGCCATGGGCGTCCTCGTATGGTCGATAGTCTGGCCCCAAACTGACGGCCCGCCACGCTGGACGCAATCGCCAAATCGCTCCGTCCGCTGACGTGAGCCTACAGAAGGCGCTCCTTGCGGGTCAGAAACTTGGCCAGGCGGTGCAGCACGATCAGAATCTCGGCGAAGATTGTCATGCGGTCTGAACGCCTCGTGCGCCTTGATGTTCATCCGCCGACCCATAGGTCGCACCCTCCCGTCGATCTGCCCCGCGCCTTGGATGTCCGCGCCGGATGGACGTAGCGGGGCGTGAATTTTCGACGACATCGACCGGACGACTCTGGCGCTCGCCCTCGCCTCGCCCATCTGTGATCGGGGGCGAGTCGACAGACCAGAGGTGCGATATGAGGCCCTATGACCTGACCCTGGACGAGATGCTGGCCGACCCCATGGTGCGGCAGTTGATGGATCGCGACGGCGTGGCTGAAGCCCAGGTGCGGCGTCTGTCCGAGCATGTACGCCGGCGGCGCGGTCCGGGGCTTGGCCCGACGTCAGGCTCCGGCTTCGCCGTTCGTTACGACGTCGTCGCTCCGGAGCCACAGAACTTCGCCGACTGACCGGCCAGAACGCACGGTTCATGCCGGAGACGGCGCCCTCCGGCGCCGGATCAGATGTTTTTGGCGTAAAAACCGTGGAAACGGACGATCTTTCGGTATCGCAGCGTCGCCATTGATGGCATCGCTGACGCCCTCTTTTCCTGCCCCCCTGCGAAGTTCGACATGTCCGAAGAATTCTACCGCATGAAACGCCTGCCTCCGTATGTGATCGCGGAGACCAACGCCATGCGCGCCACCGCCCGCGCGGCCGGCGAGGACGTCATCGACCTGGGCATGGGCAATCCCGATCTGCCGCCGCCGCCGCACGTGATCGACAAGCTGTGCGAAGTGGCGCGCAAGCCCGACGCCCACGGCTATTCGGCGTCGCGCGGCATTCCCGGCCTGCGTCGCGCCCAGGCCAACTACTACGCCCGCCGTTTCGGCGTGGACCTGGATCCCGACGCCGAGGTGATCGTCACCATGGGCTCCAAGGAAGGTCTGGCCAGTCTGGCGACGGCTATCACCGAACCCGGCGACGTCGTCCTGGCGCCCAACCCCTCCTACCCGATCCACACCTTTGGCTTCATCATCGCCGGGGCGGCGATCCGCAGCGTGCCGACCACGCCGGACGAGCGCTATTTCGAAAGCCTCGAACGGGCCATGGCCTACACCGTGCCGCGCCCCAAGGTGCTGGTGATGAACTATCCGTCCAATCCGACGGCGGAGACGGTCGATCTGGCCTTCTATGAACGGGTCGTCGCCTTCGCCAAGGCCAACGACCTGTGGATCATCAGCGACCTGGCCTATTCGGAACTCTATTACGACGGCAAACCGACCGTCTCGATCCTGCAGGTGCCGGGCGCCAAGGATGTGGCGGTCGAATTCACCTCGCTGAGCAAGACCTACAGCATGGCCGGCTGGCGGATCGGCTTTGCGGTCGGCAATCCCAAGCTGATCGCCGCCATGGCGCGGGTTAAGTCGTATCTCGACTACGGCGCCTACACGCCCATCCAGGCGGCGGCCGTCGCCGCCTTGAACGGGCCGCAGGACATCGTCGAGCAGAACCGCGCCCTGTATCACCGTCGCCGTGACGTGCTGGTCGACAGCTTCGGCCGCGCCGGCTGGGAGATCCCCAAGCCCGCCGCCTCCATGTTCGCCTGGGCGCCCCTGCCCCCGGCCCTGGCCCATCTGGGCAGTCTGGAGTTTTCCAAGCAACTGTTGACCCACGCCAAGGTCGCGGTCGCTGCGGGGGTCGGCTACGGCGAAAACGGCGAGGGTTTCGTCCGCATCGCCCTGGTCGAGAACGAGCAGCGCATCCGTCAGGCCGGGCGCAACATCAAGACCTATCTGAAGTCCATGGGCGTCAACGTGCCCCCCGGCCGGGACGTGCCCGACGTCTGATTCTCCCAATTGGTTTGGGAGCCGGCTACGGCCGGCTTCGGACTTCCCAGTCCAGCGTCCAGCGATTGGCGCCGGCCCGCTTCAGCTCGCTGACGGCGGCGGGCACCTGACGGTCCAGCCCATCCAGCAGGGCCACGCCCTGGCTGACCGAGGCGACGGTGGCGTTGGTCTGCCAGAAGGGGCCGCCCAGGCCTCTCAGCGAGAAACGGATGTGGACGGTGTCATTGACCTGGGGCATCGGCGTTTCCATCGGCGGCTGCGCGCGGCGACGCGGCTATCGGGAACGGGCGGGAACGGAGAAGATGGTGGATGCGACAGGGATTGAACCTGTGACCCCCTCGGTGTGAACGAGGTGCTCTCCCGCTGAGCTACGCATCCATGCCTTGCGGAGGCGGCGACATAGCCCGGTCGCCCGCCCCGCGCAAGCGTCCGTTTCAGATTCCTGCGGCCCGGACCGCCTCGGGCGTCTCCGCCTCCGGATCGCCGGGCAGCCAGGCGACGTGACCGTTGTAGATGCCTTCGTCCAGAATGCCTTCTTCCTTGGCCACCAGCACCGGGACCAGCATCTGGCCGGTGACGTTGGTCGCCGTGCGCATCATGTCGATGATCCGGTCGATGGCGACGATATAGCCGATGCCTTCCAGCGGCAGACCCGCCGTGGACAGGGTCAGGGTCAGCATGACGATGGAGGTTCCCGGCACCCCCGCCGTGCCCAATGAGCCCAGCACCGCGGTCAGACCGATCAGGATGTATTGGGTCAGGGTCAGGTCGATCTGGAAATACTGGGCGATGAAGATCGAGGCGATGGCCGGATAGATGGCCCCGCACCCGTCCATCTTCACATTGGCGCCCAGGGGCACGGCGAAGGCCGCATAGGCCTGGGGCACGCCCAGACGCTCGACCGTCTGGCGCAGGGTGATGGGCAAGGTGCCCAGCGAGGACGAGGTGGCGAACGCCGTCTGCTGGGCCGCGAAGGCGCCGCGGAAGAAGCTGGTGACTTTCAGCCCGTGCACTTTCAGCAGGCCTGAATAGACCACCAGGATATGGAACAGGCAGGCCGCATAGATGGCGACGATGAACTTCAGCAGCGGCAGCAGGGCCTCCCAGCCATAACCGCCGACGACCGAGCCGATCAGGCCGAACACGCCGATGGGCGTCAGCTGGATCACCCAGCGGGTGATGCGGAAGATGACCGCCGCGCCTTCGTCCACCAGGCGCCGCACCCCCTGGGCCCGGTCGCCCAGGGCCACCAGGGCCACCCCGACCAGGGCCGAGAAGAAGATGATCTGCAGCACCTTGCCCTCGGCCAGGGCCGCGAACGGATTGGTCGGCACCACCCCGATCAGCACCTCCAGCGGGGTCGGGATCACCCGGTCCTTGACCTCGCCCAGCGGCAGGTTGGACAGGCCCACGCCCGGATTGATGATATGGCCGAAGGCGAAACCGACCAGCACGGCCAGCAGGGACGTGACGGCGAACCAGATGAT
>NZ_JMQR01000018.1:0-37946 GCF_000698025.1 Brevundimonas sp. EAKA
CCAGGGGACGGGTCGCGCCGCCCTCGACCTGGATGACCCAGGCTTCGGCCTCGTCACGCGACCGGGTGGTGATCGACAGGCGGGCGACCGAGCCGATGGAGGGCAGGGCCTCGCCCCTGAAGCCCAGGGTGTGGATGCGCAACAGGTCCACGTCGCCGGCGTCGTCGGGTTCCAGCTTGGATGTGGCGTGGCGCTCGATGGCCAGGGGCAGTTCGTCTTTCGGGATGCCCTTGCCGTCGTCGGCGATCAGGATGCGCGACAGGCCCCCGCCGTCGGCCTGGATCTCGATATTGCGCCCGCCCGCGTCCAGGGCGTTCTCGACCAGTTCCTTGATGGCGCTGGCCGGCCGCTCGACCACCTCGCCGGCGGCGATGCGGTTGACGGTTTCGGGGGAGAGGCGGCGGATGGGCATGTTCACCCAAGATAGGGCGGCGAAGGGATTCGCGCCACGACGGCGTGTGGGGACGCGGCCCCGTCAGGCGTCGGCGTGCTGGGGGGCGGCCGAGAGAACGGCCTGGAGGGCGGCGATCTCGATGGGCTTGCGCAGAACGCCGTCGGCGCCGGCCGCCATGTAGCGGGCCACGTCCTCGTCGAACACATTGGCGGTCAGCATCTGGATCGCTGTGCGGGGGCGGCCGGTGGCGGCCTCCTCGGCGCGGATCGCCGTCAGGGCCTCGACCCCGTCCATGACCGGCATCATCACATCCATCAGGACCAGATCGAAGGGCGTCGCGCGCAGGACCTCGACCGCCTCGCGCCCGTTCTCGACCAGCACCAGGTCCAGGCCGAAGGACTGGAACAGCAGGGCCAGCAGCTTGCGGTTCGCCGCATGATCCTCGGCGGCCAGTACGCGGGGCGCGCGCGGGGCGGCGACGGAGGCGCTCGGGGCGTGGGGTTGGACGGCGGCGGTCGAAAGCGTCGCCCGCTCGGCCGTGAAGCGGAACCAGAAGACCGCGCCCCGGGGCTGGGCCGCCCGCACGCCGAGGGCGCCGCCCAGGGCCTGGACGCTGGCGCGACACAGGGCCAGACCCAGGCCGGCGCCGCCCGCCGCGCGGCCGGCGTCCAGTTGTTCGAACGGCAGGAAGATGCGTTCGCGCTGATCCTCGGGCACGCCGGGGCCCTGGTCGTGAACCTCGAAATCCAGGTCGATGCGGCCGTCGGCGGCGGGCAGGGCGCGGATCCGGATGCGGATGGTCCCGGCCGGCGTCAGTTTCAGCGCATTGGACAGATAGTTGATCAGGACCTGCTCGACCCGACCCTCGTCCGTCATCACGACGAAATGCTCGCGCACGCCCTGAAGCTCGATCTTCAGGCTCAGGCCCAGTTCGTCCACGCGGGATCGCCAGACGCGCGCGATGGCGTCCAGCCGCTCGCCCAGATCGACCGGGGCGAGGCGCAGATCGACCTCGCCGGACTCGATCTTGGAGATGTCCAGGGCGCCGTTCAGCAGGCGCAACAGCATCCCCCCGGCCTCGGCCATGTCGTCGATCACGGCGGCCTCGGCCTTGGGGCGACGACGGCCGCGCAACACCTCGGTCAGGCCCAGGATGACGTTCAGGGGGGTGCGGACCTCGTGGCTGATCATGGCCAGGAAGCGGGACTTGGCCTTGTTGGCCCGTTCGGCGGCGGCGCGGTCGGTCTCGGCCTGGGCCAGGGCGGTCTGAAGCTCGCGCGAGCGTTCGGTCAGGGCCACCATCAGTTCGACCGTCTGGCGATCGCTGCGCCATTGGCGCCAGGAGGCGGCGATGATGCCCAGGACGAACACGCCGACGGCGACCTTGATCCCCGTGGTCGCCTGGGGCTGGTTGGAGGCGAGGATCATGGCCGCGATGGACGGCGGGACGACGGCGGCGGCGAAACTGCGCCGGCTGATGTGCACCTGAAGGGCGCCGACCATCAGATTGCCGGCCAGCAGCAGGCGCAGATAGTCGAGATAGTGGGGCTGGGAATGCCAGACCGCGAGAATGAACAGGGCGTTGTGCGTGGCGAGGCCGAGGGTGACGGCCTCGGTGCTGAGCCTGAAACGTCGCTCGGCCCCCGGGGCGCGGGGGCGGGCGCGAGCGGTCTGGACGACGTTCCAGAGCACCAGGTAGAGGCCGAACTGGAAGACCGCGAAATTGGTCGCCCAACCCCAGCCGATCACCCACCAGCCCACGATCACGATCGCGGCGATAGTGACCAGCCGCACCGGGAACATGTCCCGGTAACGGTCGGCATAGGCTTTTAGGTAATCTGTACTGTCGGCCACTACGCCAAGTCCCCGCTTCAAGCGTGGCCTTACGCGAGGGAGCTTAACGAGGCCTCAATCGTGCTTGATTGATCGGCATAACGCCGTACGTTATGCTGCCGCCATGATCCGCAGTTTCCGTGATCGCGAGACGGAGCGCTTCTGGAACGGCGTCGCCATACGGCGACTGCCGCCGGATATCCGACGCGCGGCGCAGCGGAAGCTGGAGCTGATCGATGCGGCCTCGCGGCTGGACGACCTGAGATCGCCGCCGGGAAACCGGCTGGAGGCCTTGTCAGGCGACCGGAAGGGACAGCATTCGATCCGGATCAATCAGCAGTGGCGGATCTGTTTCCGCTGGACAGACGGAGGCGCCGAAGATGTCGAAATCTGCGACTACCACTGAGGAACTGATGGAACCGGTGACGCCGGGTGAAATCCTGCTGGAGGAGTTCATCCTTCCCGCGGGCCTGAGCCAGACTGCGCTGGCCAAGGCTATCGGGGTGCCGCCGCGCCGGATCAACGAGATCGTCCTGGGCAAACGCGCCATCACCGCCGACACCGACCTGCGCCTGGCCCGCTACTGGGGAGTGAGCGAGGGGTTCTTCCTAAACCTACAGAAGAGCTACGACCTGCGGATGCAGCGGGCGAAGATGGGCGATGCGCTGGCGATGATCAGGCCGAGGGCGGCGTGACCCGGCAAGGGCTCGGGATGAAGGATTTTACAGCCCGGCACGTCGGCGAGATTCTTCAGCCTCTTCTGCTGTCTGGATGCTGATTATGTGTTCCGGAAGGAATGTCACCTCACTGTCGAAGGTCAGTGGTGCGTCCTTTTCGATATGGACGTCTTCCTCATCATCGGGGTTGACGAATACGTATGAGGCCGGCTGATTTCTAAGCCGTCCTACAAAGTATGGGCCGCTGTGGCCGGTCACCTCGACCCACATCCGCTCACCCTCAACTTCCGGCTCCGCCGAATCGTCCTCATCATCGACTATAAGTTGCTGCAATTCAAAGCTTAACTTGACTAAATCGGTCGGCTTTACAGCCTGCCGTTCTTCCTCGGACGGTATAATGAAAGTGTCCGGGTATATTTCTGCGCTCACAACACCGCTGTTGAGATAAAATCCGTCAATCTCGAGTGTCGCCAAACGAACGGTTGTCCGATTTTCATGTGCGGTAAACTCTGGCTTTCTTCCAAGCGCTGGTGGGCTGAGGCGAGGTGCCTTGTAGATTGCCCGTAGAAGATCTTCGAATGTCTCGTCTGATACGTCGCCTCGCATATCCAAGGCGTGTATGCCGAGAAAATGAGGAGGTAGCGCCGAGTCCGTGTCACTCGCATTGAATGAGCCCGATCGGATCAAAGGTATGAACTTCGATCGGGGCACACCCGAGGCGATTTGCCCAGAGATGATCTGCTGTTCATAACCGACGCCGCCCCTTCTTTGAAGAGAACGGGCTGCGTAGTTTGGAGTGCAGACAACAAGAGTGAAGTCGCAGTTCTGAACACTGCTCTCCATGAACGCCGTCAAACTATCCCCTAAGGGGACATCCCACTGATCAAGCTTAACGGTAACGCCGTTTTCAACGAGCCGGCTTGCTAGCCCAAGAACCCAACCCTTGTGGCTTTCATCGTCCCAAGAGTAGCTGATGAAGGCGGTCGGATTGTCGGCCGCCATCACCCCACCTTCACCCGCGTCGCCGCCTCGGGCAGGTCCTCGCCGAAGGCGCGCTGGTAGAACTCCGCGATGGTGGGGCGTTCCAGTTCGTCGCACTTGTTCAGGAAGGTCAGGCGGAAGCTGAGCGCCAGGTCGCCGCCGAAGATGATGGCGTTCTGGGCCCAGGTGATGACGGTGCGGGGCGACATGACGGTGGAGATGTCGCCGTTCATGAAGGCGTTGCGGGTCATGTCGGCGACGCGGACCATGGCGGCGATGCGGCGGCGGCCCTCGGCGTCCTTCCACTCGGGCACCTTGGCGGCGACGATCTCGGCCTCGACGTCGTGGTCGAGGTAGTTCAGCGTCGTGACGATGTTCCAGCGGTCCAGCTGGGCCTGATTGATCTGTTGCGCGCCGTGATACAGGCCCGTGGTGTCGCCCAGACCGATGGTGTTGGTCGTGGCGAACAGGCGGAAATGCTTGTTGGGGCGGATGACGCGGTTCTGGTCCAGCAGGGTCAGGCGGCCCTGGGCCTCGAGCACGCGCTGGATCACGAACATCACGTCGGGGCGGCCGGCGTCATATTCGTCGAACACCAGGGCGACGGGGCGTTGCAGCGCCCAGGGCAGGATGCCCTCGCGGAATTCGGTGATCTGCTTGCCGTCCTTCAGGACGATGGCGTCCTTGCCGATCAGGTCGATCCGGCTGACATGGCTGTCCAGGTTCACGCGCACCAGGGGCCAGTTCAGGCGGGCGGCGACCTGTTCGATATGGGTCGACTTGCCCGTGCCGTGATAGCCCTGGACCATGACGCGGCGGTCGAAGGCGAAGCCGGCGCAGATGGCGATCGTCGTCTGCGGATCAAAGCGATAGGCCTCGTCGATCTCGGGCACATGGCTGTCGCGCTCGGCGAAGGCGGGCACGGTCATGTCGCTGTCCACGCCGAAGGCCTCGCGCAGGGTCACGCGGCGGGCGGGTTCGAGCGTCAGCAGGGGGTCGGGAGTGGCGTCGAGCGGGGAGGTCATGCCTCCATCTAGAGGCGCCGCGCGCGCGGCTCAACACGCGCGCGGCCCATCATGCGGTTATTTCGCACTGAGACGCACATCGACGTTGCCGCGCGTGGCGTTGGAATAGGGACAGACCTGGTGGGCTTTCTCGATCAGGTCGTCGATGACCGCCTGGTCCAGGCCATGGTCGGTGACGGTCAGGTCGACGTCGAGGTTGAAGCCCTCGCCGCGCGTATTCTTGCCGAAGCCGATTCCGGCGGTGATCTTGGTGTCCGGGCCGACCGGGGTTCCGGCCTTGCCGCTGACCAGACGCAGGGCGCCGAGGTAGCAGGCGGCGTAGCCGGTGGCGAACAGCTGTTCGGGATTGGTCCCTTCGCCGCCCTTGCCGCCCATTTCCTTGGGCGTGGACAGTTTGACGTCGATCTTGCCGTCGTCGGTGGCCGAGCGGCCGTCCTCGCGGCCGCCGCCGGAGGCTGTGGCCTGGGCGCGATAGAGAACTTCCATGGTGGGCTCCTGGGGTTGCGAAGGCTTCAGATGGGGGCTTAACGGGAGACGGGAAGGGGGCGTTGCATCCGCGCCCTAGCCTTTAGGGGGCGACGCGGTCTAAAGCACCCTTTCGGGGCGCGTCGTCGGAGTACGCAGTGAAGATTGCCGAACGCTGGTTCGTGTGGGCGGGCATGGTTCTGCTGGGCGGTATCGCCCTGGCGGGGTTGGTCGTCGCCGTCTATGCGGCGTGGCTGTTTCACGACCTGCCGGACGCGTCCGAGTTGGCCGATTATCGGCCGCCGACGGCGACGCGGGTCTATGCCGGCGACGGCACCCTGATCGGCGAATTCTCGGACGAGCGCCGAATCTATGTGTCCTATGACCAGATTCCCCTGACCGTGGTGCAGGCCTTCCTGGCCGCCGAGGACCGCAACTTCTTCCAGCACGGCGGGATCGACGTGGGCGGCATCGGCCGGGCCTCGATCAAGAACATCTTCAACCTGGTGCAGGGGCGCCGGCTGGAAGGCGGATCGACCATCACCCAGCAGGTGGCCAAGAACGTCCTGCTGACCAACGAATCGAGCCTGAACCGCAAGCTGAAGGAAGCCATCCTGGCCAATCGCCTGGAGGCGACCCTGTCCAAGGAGCAGATCCTCAACCTGTATCTGAACGAGATCTTCCTGGGCTATCGCTCGTTCGGCATCGCCTCGGCGGCCTATAACTATTTCGGCAAGTCGCTGGCGCAGCTGACGCCGGACGAGGCGGCCTTCCTCGCCTCCCTGCCCAAGGGACCGAACAACTACCACCCCAAACGCCACCCCGGCGCGGCCAAGGGCCGGCGGGACTGGGTGCTGGGCGAAATGGAGCAGAGCGGCTGGCTGACCGAGGCCCAGCTGGTCGAGGCGCGCGCCCGGCCGCTGGTCACGCGCGATGCGCCGCAACGGTCGGAGTACAAGGACGCCGACTTCTTCGTGGAAGAGGCGCGGCGCCAGGCCGCCGCCAATCCGGACTTCGGGGCGCAGCTGCGCGCCGGCGGCTTCTATATGCGCACCACCCTGGATCCGACGCTGCAGACGGCGGCGCGCCAGGCCCTGATGCAGGGGCTGGAGAACTATGACCGACGCCACGGCTGGCGCGGGGGCTGGGGCACGACGGACTTCGCCGAGGGGTGGCAGGCCGCCGCCCTGAAGGAACAGGCGCCGCCCGAGCGCCGCACCTGGCAGGCTGCGGCCATCGAGAGCGTCAGCGGAAACACCGTCCGCATCCGCACCGCCAAGGATGACGAGACCGGAACCCTGATCGCCGCCGACGCCGCCTGGGCCAACGCCAACAAGCAACTGCGGCGCGGCGAACTGATCTTCGTCGAGCGGAAGGGCGGTCAGTACGCCCTGAAACAGGTGCCGCGCGTCAACGGCGCCCTGGTGGCGATCGAGCCCCAGTCGGGCCGGGTGCTGGCGATGGTGGGGGGCTATTCCTACGCCCTGTCCAGCTTCAACCGGGCGACCCAGGCGCGGCGCCAGCCGGGTTCAGCCTTCAAGCCCTTCGTCTATGCGACCGCCCTGGAAGGCGACTTCACCCCGGCCTCCATCGTGCTGGACGCGCCGATCAGCTTCGCCGGCGGGGCCAACGGCCAGCGCTGGACGCCGGAGAACTACAGCCGCGAATACTATGGGCCGCAGAGCTTGCGGCGCGGGCTGGAGCTGTCGCGCAACGTCATGACCGTGCGGCTGGCCCAGTCGGTGGGCATGAAGAAGATCGTCGATCAGTCGGCCCGGATGGGCATCCCCGGCCTGACGCCCAACCTGTCGGTGTCGCTGGGCGCCGGCGAGGTGACGCCGCTGGAGATCACGGCCGCCTATTCCGCCTTCGCCAACGGCGGGCGGCGGGTCACCCCCTATCTGATCGACTACGTCCAGGATCGCGACGGCGAAACCATCTTCCGCGCCGACACCCGCAGCTGCCGCGACTGCGCCCGGGGCTTCTCCGGTCAGGAATCGCCGCGCCTTCAACCGCGCGGAACCCAGGTCATCGATCCCATCACCGCCTATCAGATGAGTTCGATGCTGGAAGGCGTGGTCCAGCGGGGCACGGCCGCCAGCGCGCGCGGCCTGGGCCGGTGGGTGGCGGGCAAGACCGGCACGACCAATGAATATCGTTCGGCCTGGTTCGTCGGCTTCACCACCGACATCGTGGTGGGCGTCTTCATCGGCTTCGACGACAACCGGTCGCTGGGTTCGGGCGAGGCGGGCGCCTCGGCCGCCGTGCCGGTGTTCACCGAATTCATGCAGACGGCGCTGAAGGAACGGCCGGCGCGGCCCTTCGTGCGGCCCAAGAACGCCGTCTTCCGCATGGTGAACGGCATCGAAGAGGCTTTCCGTCCGGGTACGGAACGTCAGGCCCCGCGGCCGGTCCAGGCCCCGACCCAGCCCGTCGGGCCCCAGAACTATTATGAGGTGATCCGCCGCGAGCAGGAGGCCGCCGCCGCCGCAGCCGCAGCGCCACCGCCGCCCGCCGCCGCCCCTCCGCCGAAGAAGGCGCCGGCCGAGGACTTGAGCGGATTGTATTGAGGCTCTAGGTAGGCCTTTCGAACGGCGCGTCCTCGTGGCGCGCCGTTTTCCTTTAATCCTGCCCTTTTGCAAGGCCGCGAGCCTTGCTGTCTGAGGGCCTTGTGTCGCTGGAGATTGCGATGAGACCGGATGTCGAGGCCATGAAGGCCGACATCGAGCAGAGCGTCGCTCTGCTCAGGAGGCGTCTTTGACTGGGATGTCGCTCTAAGAAAGCTCGATGAGCTGAACGCGCGGGTCGAGGATCCGACCCTGTGGGACAAGCCCGAAGAAGCCCAGGCCGTCAGCCGCGATCGTTCGCAGCTGGAAGCCAAGATCAACACCGTCAAGGCGATGGAGCAGGACCTCGAGGACGGGGTGATGCTGGCCGAGATGGCGGACGAGGAAGGCGACGAGGGCACGCTGGAAGAGGCGCGCGTCCTGCTGCGGGGCATCAAGGACCGCGCCGCCCGGGCCGAGCTGGAAGCCCTGCTGTCCGGCGAGGCCGACGGCAACGACGCCTATCTGGAAGTCAATTCCGGCGCCGGCGGCACGGAGTCGAACGACTGGGCCGGCATGCTGCTGCGAATGTATTCGCGCTGGGCCAAGGCGCATGGCTATGAGGTCACGATCGAGGCCTATGAAGAAGGCGAACAGGCGGGGGTCAAGTCGGCCACCATCCTGATCTCCGGGCCGAACGCCTACGGCTGGCTGAAGTCGGAATCAGGCGTTCACCGCCTGGTGCGCATCAGCCCCTATGACGCGGCGGCCAAGCGGCACACCAGCTTCGCCTCCATCGGCGTCTCGCCCGTGGTGGACGACGCCATCGAGATCGACATCAATCCGTCGGACGTGCGCACCGACACCTATCGCGCCTCGGGCGCGGGCGGCCAGCACATCAACAAGACGGACTCGGCCGTGCGTCTGACCCACGTGCCGACCAATACGGTGGTGGCCTGCCAGGCCGGCCGGTCGCAGCACCAGAACCGCGAACAGGCGTGGAAGATGCTGCGGGCGCGGCTGTATGAGCTGGAACTGCAGAAGCGCGAAGCCGTGGCCCAGGCCCTGGCGGACGCCAAGACGGACATCGGCTGGGGCCACCAGATCCGATCCTATGTGCTGCAGCCGTACCAGATGGTGAAGGACCTGCGGACCGAGGTCGAGACCTCGGACACCCAAGGGGTGCTGGACGGTGATCTGGACGCCTTCATGGGCGCGGCCCTGGCGGCGCGGGTCGGCGAGACGCGCGGCTCCAGCGCGGACGCCTGATCGGCGCCGGGACGACCGCGGACAAGAAAAAGGGCGGCCCGGACACCGGGCCGCCCTTTTGACTTCAGGGCCTCGGGGTCAGACCGTTTCCTTCCCCTGGACGACCGGAGCGGTTTCCGGCTTCGGAGCGAGAGGGGCCGCCGCCTGCACGGCCGGCGCGACCGGGGTCACGGCGGCGGGGGCGGGCGCCTGACGCTGGCCTTGGGCGACGCGGCCCTGGAAGAAGGCGCCGACGTCGATCGACAGCTGTTCGGCCGTGATGTCGCCGTCCACATAGGCGGTGGCGACCAGTTTGACCTGCTTGCCCTGGACGCCGCCGACGACCCGGCCGCGCACCTCGACATAGTCAGCCTGAACATTGCCTTCGACGGCGCCGGTCTCGCCGACGATCAGGCGGCCGACGCGGACGTCGCCCTTCACCTGGCCGTCGATCTGCAGATCGCCGGCGCCCGAGACATTGCCTTCGAACACCAGGTCGGACGACAGGGTCGACAGACCGCGGCCGGTCGGCACGGCCGAAGGGGCGGCGCCGGCGGCGCGCGGCGCGGCGGGCATGTCCGGCAGCGGCGGGATGACCGGAGCGGTCGGGCGAGCCGCCGGGGTCGGGCTCGAGGGTTTGCTAATTTTGTTGAACAAGTTGGTCTCCTGCTCTGAGGAAGCGTGCGGGGTTCTGGGGTCGGCCGTTCAGCCAGACTTCGTAATGGAGGTGGACGCCGGTGGAGCGGCCCGTCGTGCCCATCCCTCCGATACGTTGGCCAAGCGCGACCGACTGGCCGGGCTGAACCCCCAGGGTGTTGAGATGGGCGTAACGCGTCTTGAAACCGCGACCATGGTCTAGCTCTACAGTATTGCCATAGCCTGAACGGACGCCGGCGTAGGCGACCACGCCCGGGGCCGTGGCGTAGATGGGCGTGTTCAGGGGAGCGGCGAAGTCCTGGCCCTGGTGGACGGCTGGCCGGCCGTTGAACGGATCGAAGCGGACGCCGAAGCCCGAGGTGGTGCGGGCCTGGGTCGGGCGTTTGAACGGCAGGCCCCCGGCGGCGTCGGTCAGGGCCCGCATCTCGTTCAGGTTGGTGGCGGCGTGGCGGATGCGTACGGCGAAGGGCTCGTCCACGTCCAGGATGGCGGCCAGGGCGCGCGGGTCGCGCGCCTCGACCAGGGGGCCGCCCAGGGGCTCGGACGCGGCGACATAGGCGGCCGGGTTCAGACCCGCCAGACGGAAGGCGAGACGCAGACGTTCCGCGCGGGTCTGGGCGAAGTCCTCGGCCCGGTCCAGCAGCCGTTCCTGATCCAGGCGCACGGCCAGAATCCGCTGGATCGGGCTGGCGCTGTCGGGGATGGCGGCGGGCGCGAGGGCGCGCTGGGCTCCCTCTACGCCGTGGAAGTCGGTCATCACCGTGGTCAGGGCGGCGTGGCGCCGTTCGATCATGGCGGCGGTCTGTTCCAGCGAGCCGTTGGCGGCGGACATGCGGACCACCGCGCTTTCCAGCCGGGCCTGAAGGTCGGCGTTCAGACGTTCCGACGCGGCGCGCGCGCGCACGACCTCGGCGTCGGAGCGGTGCTGGGCGATGAGGTCGAACAGGAAGGCGCCGGAGGCCACCAGGGACCAGAGGACGGCGGCCACGGCGACGGCGCCCAGAACCAGCTGTCTCTGCGCGGTCAGGGCATAGGCCCGGATATCGTCACGGCTGCGCAGGTAAAGGTATCGAACGGGCAAAAAACGTTCGAACCAAGATGATTCCGGCGACTGATCTTGCACGGTCATTACGCAACGCCCCCACGTCGAGGTGAGGTTTATCCGGTGCAACGATGACACGGGCAAGACTGTTCATGCCCTGTTAACCACGATTGATGCCGTTTTGCCGTCTCATCACGCGATTGTTGATTGAGATTCTCGCATTTGGCGAAACTCAGAATCGGAATTCAACCCAATGAACGGGCGGCCTCCAGAACCGCGGCTGCGTGGTCGGCGACCTTGACGTTGCGCCAGGTCCGGACGACCCGGCCGTCGGCGTCGATCAGGAAGGTCGCGCGCTCTATGCCCATATATTCGCGGCCGTAGAGCTTCTTCTGCACCCAGACGCCCCAGGCCTCGCAAGCCGCGCCGTCCTCGTCCGAGGCCAGGACGACGGCGAGGTCGTATTTGGCCTTGAATCGATCGTGCTTCTTCACCGTGTCCCTGGACACGCCGATGACCGGGACGCCCAGGGCGGCGAAGTCGGGCGTCAGGGCGGTGAAGTCCTGGGCCTCGCGGGTGCAGCCGGTGGTGTCGTCCTTGGGATAGAAATAGACGACGGCGGGCTTGCCCTTCAGGGCGGAGAGGGAGACCCGGCCGCCGTTGTCGGTCGGCAGGTCGAGGGCGGGGGCGGGGTGGCCTTCGGCAGCGGACATTTCAAACTCCGATCATCCCGGCGAAAGCCGGGACCCAGTTCTTTCGAGACAGTACGTTGGATCAAGCGCTGCGGACGTCGGATGCGGCGGAGCGCCCAAAGCACTGGGTCCCGGCTTTCGCCGGGATGAGCGGAAATCAAATCGGGCGAACGAGCACGATCTTCTTCTTGCCGGCAGCCAGCTTGATGACGCCGTCCTTGAGGTCGGCCTGGGTCAGCAGCTGGGCGCCGTCGGACACGGCGGCGTCGTTGAGGCGCAGGCCGCCGCCCTGGGCCAGGCGGCGCGCCTCGCCGTTCGAGGCGGTCAGGCCGGCCTTGGTCACGACGGCGGCGATCATGGCGCCGTAGACCTCGGCCGCCGGCAGTTCGACGGTCGGCAGGTCGGCGGAGACCTGACCCTTCTCGAAGGCGGTCTCGGCGGCGGCGCGGGCCTTGGCGGCTTCCTCGGCGCCATGCAGCAGGGTGGTGGCGGCGTCGGCGAGGGCCTTCTTGGCCTCGTTGATGGCAGCCCCTTCCAGGGCCTCGTATTCGGCGATCTGCTCCAGGCTCAGGTCGGTGAACAGGCGCATGAAGCGGCCGACGTCGGCGTCCTCGGCGTTGCGCCAGAACTGCCAGTAGTCATAGGGGCTGAGCTGTTCGGCGTTCAGCCAGACGGCGCCCTGGGCGGTCTTGCCCATCTTTCCGCCCGAGGCCGTGGTCAGCAGCGGGGTGGTCAGGCCGAAGGCGGCCTTCTGGTCCACGCGGCGGACCAGATCGACGCCCGAGGTGATATTGCCCCACTGGTCCGACCCGCCCATCTGCAGCGTCACCTTCAGGGCGCGGTTCAGCTCCAGGAAGTCCACCGACTGCATCAGCATGTAGTTGAACTCGAGGAAGGTCATCGGCTGCTCGCGCTCGAGCCGCAGCTTGACCGAGTCGAAGCTCAGCATCCGGTTGACGGTGAAATGGGTGCCGAAGTCGCGCAGGAACTGGATGTAGCCGTAGCCCGACAGCCAGTCGTCGTTGTTGACCATGACCGCGTCGGTCGGGCCGTCGCCGAAGGTCAGGAATTTGGCGAAGACCGTCTTGATGGAGTCGATGTTCGACTGGATGGTCTCCTCGGTCAGCTGGGGGCGCGACGTGTCCTTGCCGGTCGGGTCGCCGACCTTGGTGGTGCCGCCGCCCATCAGGACGATGGGCTTGCCGCCCGCCTGCTGGAGCCGGCGCAGCATCATGATCTGGATCAGGCTGCCCACGTGCAGCGACGGGGCGGTGGCGTCGAAGCCGATGTAGCCGGCGACCACGCCGGAGGCGGCCGCCTCGTCCAGCTCGGTCGGATGGGTGATCTGATGGATGTAGCCGCGCGCCTGGAGGGTGCGGAGGAAGTCGGATTTGAAGGCTTGTTCGGTCATGGCGGGGCTCCGTTAGCAGGGATGCCGGCGGTCGTCTTCCATTTCCGAAGAGCGCGTCGCCAGCGAAGGCGGCGCGTGTTCGCGGGCCGCTCGCTTACAGCGGGCGGTAATACAGGCCGGCGATGGCGCGGGCGGCGAACATGGGGCCTTCGATAAGGCGGAGCGTTGACCGGCGTCAAGCCTTCGCTACGAAGGACGGATGCGTCTGCCCCTGATCCCACACCCGAGTTCGCCGCCCGCCGGGCTGACGCTGGAGGTCGAGGCGCGGCGGGCGGGGCGGGTGTTGAGCCTGGAATATGTCGTGGCCGGGCCGGTTGAAATGGTGCGCTGGCCGCAGGCGGCGGCGCGGGCCAGAACGGACGAGCTGTGGCGGACGACCTGTTTCGAGGCCTTCGTGCGGACGGCGGACGGCTATGTCGAATATAATCTGTCGCCGTCGGGGGCCTGGGCGGCCTATCGGTTCGACGGCTATCGCGAGGGGATGCGGAGGCTGGAGATCACGGCGCCCTTCATCGTGACGCGGATGGCGCCCGGGCGGTTTGGGCTGACGGTCGATGTGGACCTGCCGGAGGATGCGACGGACGCGGTCGGGCTGACGGCTGTGGTCGAGGGGCTGGACGGGGCGATCGCCTATTGGGCCCTGGCGCATCCATCGGATAAGCCGGACTTTCATCATTCCGACTCGTTCGCGCTGGAACTGCCATGAATTTCGGTCTCGACCGCCTGCTGTCCGACGACGCCCTGAGGGCGCAGCTGAAGGGGCGGCGTGTGGCCCTGCTGGCGCATCCGGCCTCGGTGACGAAGGATCTGGGCCATGCGGTGGACGCCCTGGCCGCCTGTCCCGAGATCGAACTGACCGCCGCCTTCGGGCCGCAGCACGGGATGAAGGGCGATCTTCAGGACAATATGATGGAGAGCCCGGATTATCGCGATCCGGTCCACAGCTTCCCGGTCTTCAGCCTGTACGGCGAGGTCCGGCGGCCCAGGGACGAGTGGATGGAGACGTTCGACGTCGTCCTGATCGACCTGCAGGACCTGGGCTGCCGCATCTACACCTATGTGACCACGCTTCTGTACGTGCTGGAGGCGGCGGCGAAACACGGCAAGTCGGTGTGGGTGCTGGACCGGCCCAATCCGGCGGGGCGGCCGGTCGAGGGGCAGACGCTGAAGCCCGGCTGGGAGAGTTTCGTCGGGGCCGGGCCGATGCCGATGCGGCACGGGATGACGATGGGCGAACTGGGCCTGTGGTTCATCGACCAGTTCAGGCTGGATGTGGATTATCGCGTCGTGGAGATGCAGGGCTGGGCGCCCGAGGCGGGGCCGGGCTTCGGCTGGCCGCTGGGCGAGCGGGCCTGGGTCAATCCCAGCCCGAATGCGCCGAACCTGTCGATGGCGCGCGCCTATGCCGGCACGGTGATGCTGGAGGGGGCGACCCTGTCGGAAGGGCGGGGCACGACCCGGCCGCTGGAGCTGTTCGGGGCGCCGGACATCGATGCGCGGGCGGTGATCGCCGAGATGCACGCCCTGGCGCCGGAGTGGTTGGGCGGCTGCGTGCTGCGCGACATGTGGTTCGAGCCGACCTTCCATAAGCATGTCGGCCAGCTGTGCAGCGGGGTGCAGATCCATGTCGACCACCCCGGCTACGACCACGGCGCCTTCAAGCCGTGGCGGGTGCAGTCCCTGGGGTTCAAGGCGATCCGGCGGCTGTATCCCGACTACGACCTGTGGCGGGATTTTCCGTACGAATATGCGTTCGGGAAACTGCCCATCGACGTGATCAACGGCGGGCCGGGGCTGCGGGAATGGGTGGATGCCGCGGCGGCGGGGCCGGGGGATCTGGATGCGGCGACGCGGCCGGATGAGGCGGGATGGGAAGAGGTCAGGCGACCGTTCCTGCTGTATTGAGCCGCACAGGCCGGCCTGTTCGGTGGAGTGGCTGGAGCTGGGTGATCGGTTGAGGTCCGGCGGGCTTGGCGCGAAAACAGGGTGACAAAGCGCCAAGGTGCCAAACGGTGAGGGGCTGCGGGGCGAATATGACTGAACACCTGGACTACGAAGTCGAAGAGCATCGACGCGCGTGGGTGGACCGAAAAATAGCTTCCGTGATGGGAGATGATCACAAAGCGCGACACGGTGAATATGGTCGACTTTTGGACGGCGTGACACGAACGGCGGCCTTGGAGGCGGTTGCTGCGGGTCATAGGCACAACGACACGACTGGCCGGTATGGTCGGAACGTATTCGACGAGATGTTGGCTGCTGCGTCCGTCCCCATCGACCATCTCCGCTATGCTTTTGCTCCTTCGTGGGACGACAATAGCGGACGCGTCTGGAGCCACCGCCATTACGTTTTAAGCGATGTCACTGCCAAGCCGGAGCAACGGGCGAAGATGGTCCCGCAGTTTCAGCGTCCGGAGATCGAGGAAGTGGTCGGGCGGTACGTCGCCGGGACGGTTAAATCGGCCGAGGCCGACCGGGTGTTCGTGGACGTGATGGTGGCTATGGAGTTCTACCAGTTTGCAGATAGCGTCCTGAACGCTCCGCACATCCCGATTCTCGCTCCTAGCGCATGGAAGCGTCGGCCGATCACCGACTGGATTTTCGGCCGGTTCATGTCGGCGGTCGCTGGCTATCTCGGCTACTTGCTATTCTGGTTTGCTTCGAAGGCGTTCTTCCCCGAACGCTGGCTCTGGATCGTAGGCTTCATACTGACCGGGCTATTTTTCCTCGAAGCGACCTGGTCGCTGATCATGCTCCCGAGCGAGTGGATCAAGGTGCGGGCGCACCAAAAGAAAGTAACCCTCTATCTGGACCAGATGAATGGCCTCTACAGGTCGTTGGCGTCGGATGGTCCGATCAGCGCCAGACATATTTCGGAGTTGGTGGCCAAATCGACCGATGTCGGTGTGATCTGGCCCGCCACGCTGCACGTTTTGCTGGAGGACATCATGGCGCGAGGCGGTCGGTTCTAGCGATAAGATGATCCAAGTCCTGAACTGCACAAGAGATCAGATCACCGAGATCGCGGTCGATGAGGCGATCCGACGCCTTGGCTTGCTGCATCCATCGGCTCGCACTGCGATCATGACAATGATGAAGGATGATCAAGGTCAGCACCCCCGTTCGCTCTGTACGGCCTACCGCAAGGCTGGAGACCAGATCACGAAGGAAGAACTCAAGGCCATCGGTTTACGTGCCAGTGCTTTCATGAGCCGAGAAGCTTTGGCCGATCTGACCGACCTCGGATTGGAGAAACCGCTGGAGGCACATGTGGATACCCTCTTGCGATCCTATTTCACGGTCTCCCGCTGGCGTTCGTTTCAGGCAACTGACGAACTGGTGAGGCAAGGCGTCTCGCGTGAAGCTATCGTCTACAAATACTCCATGCTTCCACCTGTTTGTGACTGTTGCAATGCGTTGAATGGCGAGCCGACCACACCGGAGACGGCGCACATTCTCGCTCCCGATGATTGCGAGTGCGTGACCGCAAACTACTCGATCCAACAGCGAATAGACTGGTTCTACGATCTGGACTGATCGCCAGACTCGTTGGTCGATTTCAGTCTACAGGAAGGCGAAAAAAAGGGGAGTAACGGCGTTGGGCAGGGTAGCAGCGGCGTATCGTTATAACCAAAATCTATCACGCATCTGCAAATAAGTGATTGGGCTTATCTGCTGCGGTGCGGTAGGAAGCGGGCCTCCCCAACCTCCCAACGGAATGGAAGCCCTGCATGGCCCTCATCAACACGACCCTCAAACCCTTCACGGCCGAGGCCTACAAGGACGGCAAGTTCCTGACCGTCACCGACGCCGATGTGGCGGGCAAGTGGGCGATCTTCTTCTTCTATCCGGCCGACTTCACCTTCGTGTGCCCGACCGAGCTGGAAGACCTGGCCGACCACTACGCCGAGTTCCAGAAGCTGGGCGTCGAGATCTATTCGGTGTCGACCGACACCCATTTCTCGCACAAGGCCTGGCACGACTCGTCGCCGGCCATCGGCAAGATCACCTACACCATGCTGGGCGACCCCTCGGGCCTGGTGACCAACAACTTCGACGCCATGCGTCCGGGCGTGGGCCTGGCCGACCGTGCGACCTTCCTGGTCGATCCGGACGGCGTGATCCAGTTCACCGAGACCACCTCGGAAGGCATCGGCCGCAACGCCGCCGAACTGCTGCGCAAGGTCAAGGCCGCGCAATATGTGCGCTCGCACCCGGGTGAAGTCTGCCCGGCCAAGTGGGAAGAAGGCGAAGCCACCCTGGCGCCGTCGCTCGACCTCGTCGGCAAGATCTAAGACTGACGCGACCCATCGGGTCCGGCCCGGCGCCGGACCCGTCCGTCGGCGGGGGCGCGTTGCGTTTCCAGCCCCCGCCGACATCCTTCTTCATGTCTCGCCTCGCCCGCGGTCGGGCTTGCAGGCGTCATGAGTTCAACTGTTTCAAGGACCTCTCCCATGCTGGACGCCAATCTGAAATCTCAGCTCGAGGCCTATCTGAAGAACATCGTCCATCCGGTCGAACTGGTCGCCTCGCTGGGCGCCGGGCCGAAGTCGCAGGAGCTGAAGACCCTGCTGGAGGAGATCGTCTCGGTCTCCCACGGCAAGGTCGAGATGGGCCGCGACTATGACGACGAACGCCAGCCCAGCTTCCTGATCCGCCGCAAGGGCACCGACATCGGCGTGCGGTTCGCGGGGATTCCGCTGGGCCACGAGTTCACCTCGCTGGTGCTGGCCCTGCTGCACGTCGGCGGCCATCCGTCCAAGGCCGCGCAGGAGGTGATCCAGCAGGTCAAGGACCTGGACGGCGACTATGTGTTCGAGACCTATTTCTCGCTGTCGTGCCAGAACTGCCCCGACGTGGTGCAGGCCCTGAACCTGATGAGCGTGCTGAACCCGCGCATCAAACACGTCGCCATCGAAGGCGGCCTGTTCAAGGACGAGGTCGAGGAACGCAAGATCATGGCCGTGCCGACGGTCTTCCTGAACGGCGAACTGTTCGGTCAGGGCCGGATGGAGCTGGAGCAGATCGTCGCCCGGCTGGATTCGGGCGCCGAGGCGCGGGCCGCCGAACGTCTGAAGGCCAAGGACCCGTTCGACGTGCTGGTGGTCGGCGGCGGCCCCGCCGGGGCGGCGGCCGCCATCTATACGGCGCGCAAGGGCATCCGCACCGGCATTGTGGCCGAGCGGTTCGGCGGCCAGGTGCTGGACACCATGGCGATCGAGAACTTCATTTCGGTGCCGCACACCGAGGGGCCGAAGCTGGCCGCCCATCTGGAACAGCATGTCCGCGAGTACGAGGTGGACATCATGAACCTGCAGAAGGCGGCCAAGCTCATCCCGGCCGAGGTTCCCGGCGGTCTGCACGAGGTGGTGCTGGAGAACGGCGCCAGCCTGAAGTCGCGCACCGTCATCCTGGCCACCGGCGCCCGCTGGCGCCAGATGAACGTGCCGGGCGAGGACCAGTACAAGAACAAGGGCGTGGCCTATTGCCCGCACTGCGACGGGCCGCTGTTCAAGGGCAAGCGGGTGGCCGTGATCGGCGGCGGCAACTCGGGCGTCGAGGCGGCCATCGATCTGGCGGGCATCGTGGCCCATGTGACCCTGATCGAGTTCGACAGCGAACTGAGGGCCGATGCGGTGCTGCAACGCAAGCTGGCGACCCTGCCGAACGTGCGGATCGTCACCTCGGCCCTGACGACCCAGGTGCACGGCGACGGCGAGAAGGTGACGGGCCTGTCCTACAAGGACCGCAACTCGGACGCCCATCATGACGTCGATCTGGAAGGCGTCTTCGTCCAGATCGGCCTGGTGCCGAACACCGAATGGCTGCGCGGCGCCGTGGCCCTGACGGCGCGCGGGGAGATCGAGGTGGATCATCGCGGCGAGACCTCGCTGCCGGGCATATTCGGCGCGGGCGACGTGACCACCGTGCCCTACAAGCAGATCGTCATCGCCATGGGCGAAGGCTCCAAGGCGGGGCTGTCGGCCTTCGACTATATGATCCGCACGGTTCCGGCCGAAGAGGCGGTCGAGGCGGCTTAGGGGCGGTCGATCCTTCGGTCTGGGGGCCGGTGTTCGCCGCCTGACAAACCGTGTAAGCGCGGCCGGGGGTGAAGGCGGAGCGCGACAATGACGGCATCCTCGGACCGGCTGTGGGGCGTGGCTTCCGGCCTGGGGGCAGGCGCGATGTGGGGGCTGGTGTTCCTGGCGCCCAAGTTCGCGGCGGAGGCGTCGCCCCTGTTGCTGACCGCCGGGCGCTATCTGGCCTACGGGCTGATCGCGGTCGTTCTGATCGCCCCGCGCTGGCGACGGCTGGCGCCCCTGATCGAGGCGGGCACGTGGCGCGCCCTCGTCTGGCTGAGCCTGGCGGGCAATCTGGTCTATTTCGCCTTTGTGGTCGTCGCCGTTCACCTGGCCGGGGTGGCGGCGTCGGCCCTGATCGTGGGCATGGTGCCGGTGGTGGTGGCCCTGTGGGGGCTGAAGGATGGAGGCGGGCCGCCGGCGTCTCGGACGGCGCCGCCCATCGTCCTGGCGGCCGTGGCGGTGGGGCTGATCGGCTGGCGCGCCCTGTCGCACGGCCATGGCGTTTCCGGCGGACCAACCGGGATTCAGACTTTGATCGGTCTGGGCTGCGCCCTGGGCGCCCTGATCTCCTGGACGGTCTATGCGGTGGGCAACAGCCGCTGGATGGCGCGGCTGACACAGGTGTCGCCCCACGACTGGTCCCTGCTGACCGGGGTGGTCACGGGCGGTCTGGCGCTGCTCCTGGCGGTTCCCGCGGCGCTGACGACCCAGGGCTGGACCGGCGGTGCGTGGCTGAAGCTCGCCGGCGTCTGCCTGGGCGTGGCCCTGTTCGCCTCGATCATCGGCAACGCCCTGTGGAACCAGGCCAGCCGCCGTCTGCCGCTGACCATGCTGGGGCAGATGATCGTGTTCGAGACCGTGTTCGCCTTCGTCTACGGCTACATCTGGGAGGGACGGGGACCGGCTGTGATCGAGATCCTGGCCATACTGATGATGATCGTCAGCGTGGTCTGGTGCGTGCGCGCCCACGGTCCGGCCCCAATCGCCGAGGAACCGCTGCACTGAGCCACGGGCCGCGCGCGCCTCAGTGCAGCTTCAGCCGTCCGGAGACACGGCGGTGCAGCAGGCGCGACAAGGCCAGGATGGCGGTGCGGCGGACGCCCAGGATGGCGCGGTGATGGTCCAGGTGCAGGGCCATATAGGCCCATTTGGCGATCAGGCCCTCGATCAGGAAGTTCGGGCCGCCCAGATTGCCCATCAGGGAGCCGACGCCCCGGTCGCCGCCCAGGGACACCAGCGAACCCTTGTCATGATAGACGTAGGGGCCGGGATCGCGCGACGGGTCGGATCGAGCCATGGCCAGGGCCTTGGCCAGATAGGCGGCCTGCTGGGCCGCCGCCTGGGCGCGGGCGGGGACCGGACGCCCCTCGGGCCCCGGCGCCTCGGCGCAGTCCCCCATGGCGTAGATGTCAGGGGCCGAGGTGCGCAGGTGGTCGTCTACCACGAACTGATTGAGGGGGC
Organism: Brevundimonas sp. EAKA; assembly: GCF_000698025.1. NCBI lineage: Bacteria > Pseudomonadati > Pseudomonadota > Alphaproteobacteria > Caulobacterales > Caulobacteraceae > Brevundimonas > Brevundimonas sp. EAKA. The sequence goes on from NZ_JMQR01000018.1 coordinate 20,516, forward strand.
CGGTGGTCAGGCCCAGGTCGCGGTTGGTCTCGGCCGCCTTCACCCCGGCCGCCCAGACGATCAGGTCGGCGGGCACCTCGCCCCTGGAGGTGTCCAGCCGGCCGGCGTGGACAGCCTTGACCTTGGCGTCGGTCAGCAGGCGCACGCCCTTTTCTTCCAGGGCATGGGCGGCCTTGGCCGAGACCCGTTCGGGCAGGCCGCCCAGGATGCGGGGCGCGGCCTCGACGAGGGTGACCGCGAGGTCGAACTTCTGCCCCTCGGTCAGGCCGGCCGACAGTTCGTCATGCCCCTCGATCAGTTCGGTGGACAGTTCGACCCCGGTGGCGCCGGCCCCGACGATGGCGATGTTCATCGTCTGCCCGTCGGAATAGGCGGTCGCCAGGAAGGCGGCGGTCAGCCGTTTGTTGAACGCCTCGGCGTCCGCCACGTCTTCCAGCAGATGGGCGTGTTCGGCGGCGCCGGGCGTGCCGAACAGGTTCGAGCCGCTGCCGATGGCCAGGACGAGGGTGCGGAACTTCACCGTGCGGGGGCGAACCAGGACGGCGTCGTCCTGATCCCGGATTTCGCCCAGGGTCAGGGTCTTGTTCGTCGGATCGAGGCCGGTCAGATCGCCGAAGGCGAAGCTGAAATGATTGCGCCGCGCCAGCACCGGGTAGGACAGGCCTTCCTGGTGGCTGTCCAGAGACCCCGCAGCGACCTCGTGCAGGCTGGGCTTCCACAGGTGGAAGATGGAGTGATCGATCAGCAGGACGCGACGGCGGCCCTCGCGCGGGCCGAACCGACGGCCCAGGCGGGCGGCGAGCTCAAGCCCGCCCGCGCCGCCGCCGATAATGACGATGTCATGTTCCATTCGGGTCTCCAACGCGCGACCCGAGGATCGGATCAGGCCGGCTTTTCTTCCAGACGCTTGTCCAGATAGGCGCCGACGCGGCGTTCGACAGCGCTGATGTGGTCCTGCCAGAAGTGGCTGGCGCCCTCTTCCAGCTCATAGTCGATGATGATGCCCTTCTGGGTGCGCAGCTTGTTGACCACGCGTTCGACCTCGGCCGGGGGCACGACGGTGTCTGCGGTGCCGTGCAGGAACAGGCCCGAGGCCGGGCAGGGGGCCAGGAAGCTGAAATCGTACATGTTGGACGGGGGCGAGACCGAGATGAAGCCGTCCGTCTCGGGGCGGCGCATCAGAAGCTGCATGCCGATATAGGCGCCGAACTGATAGCCGCCGACCCAGGTCTGGCTGGCGCCGGGGTTGTTCGACTGAAGCCAGTCCAGGGCCGTGGCCGCATCGGCCAGTTCGCCGATGCCCGAATCGAATTCACCCTGCGACTTGCCGACGCCGCGCGAATTATAGCGCAGGGTGGCAAAGCCGCGCTGCTGGAACAGCTGGTGCAGGGTGACCGTCACCGGGTTGTTCATATGTCCGCCCGCCTTGGGGTGCGGATGCAGAATCAACGCGATGGGGGCGTTCGGGCGCTTGCCCGGGGAATAGCGGCCTTCGATGCGACCGGAGGCGCCGGGCAGGATGACTTCAGGCATAGGGGCTCTGGAATCCGTTCAACTGTCGTTTCGCGTGTGCGTAATACTTGACCGCTGAGGTGGGACTTTCTAAGTCCCTCCGCAAGCGAGGCGCCTTTGCGAAGGCGCGGGTTCTAGCACAAGAGCCCCGAAAAGCGCGCAATTTTTGAGGCTGCAATATGCGTCTGTCGACCAAGGGACGATACGCCGTGATGGCGATGGCCGATCTGGCGAAGAACGGACGCGGCGAAAGCGGCGAAATCCGGGCGGTTTCGCTGGCTGAAATCGCCGCGCGCCAGGAGATTTCGCTGAGCTATCTGGAGCAGTTGTTCGCCCGTCTGCGCAAGAGCGACCTGGTCAAGAGCGTGCGCGGACCCGGCGGTGGCTATCGGCTGGCCAAGGGGGCGCATGAGACGGTGGTGGCCGAGATCGTGCTGGCGGTGGACGAACCGATCCGGGCGACGCGCTGCGTGGCGCACGGCTCGCCCAAGGGCTGCATGATGGCCGGCGAACGCTGCATCACCCACGATCTGTGGGAAGACCTGGGCGACGAGATCCATCGCTATCTGGCCGGGGTGTCGCTGGAAGACGTGGTGATGAACCGCACAGGCCAGCGTCGCCGCAATGTCGAGCCGCCCCAAGCTGTGGGGGTGGCGGCATGAGCGCGATCTATCTGGATTACAACGCTTCGGGCCTGGTGCGGCCCGAGGTCCTCGAGATCATGACGCGGGCCCTGGCCGACAACGGTAATCCGTCGGCGGTCCATGCGGCCGGACGGCGGGCGAGGGCGCGGGTCGAGACGGCGCGGGCCCAGGTCGGTGAACTGGTCGGCGCTGATCCGACGGCTGTGGTGTTCAACAGCGGCGGGACCGAGGCGAATGCCCAAGCCATCGCCAGCGCGCTGGCGGCCGGATGCGAGCGGCTGATCGTCTCCGCCACCGAACATCCATGCGTGGCCGAGGCGGCGGCGAATGCGGGCGCGCCTGTCGAGGTGCTGCCGGTCGACGCCAACGGGGTGGTGGATCTGGCCTGGCTGGCGGAGGCGCTGACGCGTCCGGGGCGGGCTGTGGTCGCCATCCATCATGCCAACAATGAGAGCGGCGTGATCCAGCCCGTGGTCGAAGCCGCAGCCTTGGTGCGTGCGGCCGGGGGCTGGTTGCACGTCGATGCCATACAGTCGGCGGGCAAGATTCCGGTCGATATGCGGGTTCTGGATGCGGATAGCCTGACCCTGTCGGCCCACAAGCTGGGCGGGCCGCAGGGCGTCGGGGCGTTGATCCTGAAGGAGGGCGTTTCGGGGGTTCGCATCCTGCACGGGGCGGGGCAGGAGCGGGGTCTGCGCGCCGGGACCGAGAATGTTCCGGGCATCGCCGGTTTCGGCGTGGCCGCAGACTGCGCCGCGCGGGATCTGGAGACGATGGCTTCGCATGTCGGATGGCGCGATTCCGCCGAGGCCAGGGTCGAGGCCGCCGGGGCGACCGTGATTGGCGGAGATGTGCCGCGCCTGCCGAACACCCTGTTCATGGCGGTCGAGGGCTGGGACAGTCCTCAACAGTTGATCACGCTCGATCTGGCCGGCGTCATGGTGTCGGCGGGCTCGGCCTGTTCGTCGGGCAAGGTCAAGCCGTCCAAGACCATCAGCGCCATGGGATTGAACGCTCTGGCGACCGGGGGCGTGCGCGTTTCCGGCGGCTGGGGCACGCAAGAGAGCGACTGGAGCCGGTTCGCCGACGCCTGGATCGCCGCCTACGACAAGCACAAGACACGCGCCGCAGAGCGCGTGAGAGAGGTCGCCTGATGGCCGCCGTCAAGGAAACCATCGACGCGGTCGCCGCGCTGGAGAAATACGCGCACGGCTTTACGTCGGACATCGAGCAGGAGTTCGCGCCGCGTGGGCTGAACGCCGACATCGTGCGCTTCATCTCCGAGAAGAAGGGCGAGCCGGAATGGATGCTGGAATGGCGTCTGGCCGCCTATGAACGCTGGCTGGCGATGGAGGAACCGACCTGGGCGGCGGTGAAGTATGAGCCGGTCGATTACCAGTCGCTGTTCTACTATGCGGCGCCCAAGCAGAAGGAAGGGCCGAAGTCGCTGGACGAGGTCGATCCCGAGATCCTGGAAATCTACAAGAAGCTGGGCATCCCGCTGAAGGAGCAGGAGGTGCTGGCGGGGGTGCAGGGCGCGCCGCGCGTGGCCGTGGACGCCGTGTTCGACAGCGTGTCGGTGGTCACCACCTTCAAGGAGGAACTGGCCAAGGTCGGCGTGATCTTCATGCCGATTTCCGAGGCCTTGCGCGAATATCCTGAGCTGGTGCGGCAATATCTGGGGTCGGTGGTGCCGGTCTCGGACAACTATTTCGCGGCCCTGAACAGCGCGGTCTTCTCGGATGGGTCGTTCGTCTACATCCCGCCGGGCGTGCGCTGCCCGATGGAGCTGTCGACCTATTTCCGCATCAATGCGTCACAGACGGGCCAGTTCGAACGCACCCTGATCATCGCCGATAAGGGCAGCTACGTCTCCTATCTGGAGGGCTGCACCGCGCCGATGCGGGACGAGAACCAGCTGCATGCGGCCGTGGTCGAGATCGTGGCGCTGGACGACGCCGAGGTGAAGTACTCCACCGTCCAGAACTGGTACCCAGGCGACGCCGAGGGCAAGGGCGGCATCTACAATTTCGTGACCAAGCGCGCCGATTGCCGGGGTGATCGGTCCAAGGTGTCGTGGACTCAGGTCGAGACCGGTTCGGCCGTGACCTGGAAATACCCGTCCTGCATCCTGAAGGGCGACGACAGCTCGGGCGAGTTCTATTCCATCGCCATCACCAACGGACATCAGCAGGCCGACACCGGCACCAAGATGATCCACCTGGGCAAGAACACCAAGTCGAGGATCATCGCCAAGGCGGTGTCGGCGGGGAAATCGGACTCGACCTATCGCGGCCTGGTCTCAGTGCATCCGAAGGCGACGGGGGTGCGCAACTTCACCCAGTGCGACAGTCTGCTGATCGGGAAAGAGTGCGGCTCGCACACCATCCCCTATATCGAGGCCCGCAACGGCTCGGCCCAGCTGGAGCACGAGGCGACGACGACGCGTCTGTCCGACGACCAGATGTTCTACGCCCAGCAGCGCGGGCTGTCGCAGGAGGAGGCGGTGGCCCTGCTGGTCAACGGCTTCGTCCGCGACGTCATGCAGAAGCTGCCGATGGAGTTCGCCGTCGAGGCGCAGAAGCTGGTGGCGATCAGTCTTGAGGGGAGCGTGGGGTGAAGCGTGTCCTGTTTTCTGTCACGGCGCTTCTGGCGGGGTGCGCAAGCCTCGGTCAGAAGGACATGTCCACTGATGCAGATCGCGCGACCTTTCTCGCTACCTTGCCTGCCGAGGATCGGGAGACCTTCGAGCTCTATTTTTGGGCATTGGAGGTCGATCCAGAACCCATCAAAGACCGGTTTGGGAGTTGTCTTAATGATCGCATAGACAGCGCGACAGGTGAGGAGCCTGCCGCGATAGCGGAAGAGGCCCTAGATGAGTGTTTTCCAATCGTCGATCCCTTGATCCGTGGAACGGCGATGCGCGTGTCCGCTTTGGCCACCGGCGTGACCGCAGCGGACATGAGGTATTGGTCCGAACATCAAGTTAGGGAGCAGCGGGCCGAGCTCCTGGCCGATCTAACCAAGCGTATCGAGAACAATCGCGCAGGGGTGGGGCGATATTGATATGTTGAAAACGGAGAATATCGGCGTCAGCGTCGGCGGAAAACCAATCCTCAAGGGTCGGACGCTCGACGTTCCGCTGGGCGAGGCGCACGCCATCATGGGGCTGGATCGTGGTATCATCGAGAGATCTCGTCTGATCCGATTATCGAGGACATTCTGATGGAAACGATTGCCGTTCCTTTCCGAGAAGACACTGCTGACCGCTTGAAGCGCGCGGCGGCCGAGATCGGGATGCCGGTCGGCGAATTTATCGCCTCGGCTGCCGAAGGTTTCATCACGGACAATGAGATTCATCGTGGCTCGCCGTTATCGGCGCATCAGATCGCGCAGATCGAGGCCGGACTGACCGCAGAGCGTGAGGGTCGGATCATTTCGAATGTGGAGGCGGATGCCCGGCTTGCGGCGCGTCGTACGCGGTGAAGGATTTCGAATGGTCTGAGCCCGCGCTGACGGCGTTCTCCGACTTTCTGGATCACCTTGACGCGCACAGTCTTGCAACTGCGGACAAGGCGGAAACGGAGATCAAAGCCACGCTCTGGCGTCTGGCCGAGCATCCTCATCAAGGTCATCTGTCCCGCTGGCCTGGGCTTCTCGAATGGAGCGCAGCCGACTGGAAGAAGATCATCGTCTATCGCGAACGCCCAGACGGCATTCGTGTCATCGCCTTCTACGACGCTCGACAGGATTTGAGCGTCGTTCATCCCACTCCGAACGACTGATTGAACATGCTCTCGATTTCAAATCTCCATGTCTCCGTCGGCGACAAGCCGATCCTCAAGGGACTGACCCTCGACGTTCCCGCCGGCGAGGTGCACGCCATCATGGGGCCGAACGGGGCCGGGAAGTCGACGCTGGGTTACGCCCTGTCGGGCCGGCCGGGCTATGAGGCGACGGAAGGATCGGTCGAATGGGCGGGCGAGGACCTGCTGGCGCTGGAGCCGGCCGAACGGGCGGCCAGGGGCGTTTTCCTGTCCTTCCAGTATCCGATCGAAATCCCCGGCGTCCCGGCCCTGACCTTCGTGCGGACGGCGCTGAACGCCCAGAAGCGCGCGCGGGGCGAGGAGGAGGTGGCGGCGCCGGCCTTCCTGAAGCTGGTCCGGGAGGCGTCCAAGGCGCTGAAGATGGACTTCGACATGCTGAAGCGGCCGCTGAACGTCGGCTTCTCCGGCGGCGAGAAGAAGCGGATGGAGATCCTGCAGATGGCCTTGCTGGAGCCGTCGCTGCTGATCCTGGACGAGACGGATTCCGGCCTGGACATCGACGCCCTGCGGATCGTGTCGGAAGGGGTGAACGCCCTGCGTCGTCCCGACCGGGCCATGCTGGTCATCACCCACTATCAGCGCCTGCTCGACTACATCAAACCGGACCGGGTCCATGTGCTGGCCGGCGGCCGGATCGTGGCCTCGGGCGGGCCGGAACTGGCGCATCAGCTGGAGGCGGAAGGATATGACAAATATCTTCCGGAACCGGCATGAGCGCGACCTTCGCCATCGACCTGACCGACGCGGCCACATTCCCGTCGCGGCGGGATGAGGCGTGGAAATACAGCGACCTGAAGCGTCATCTGCGCGAGGCGCCGACGCCGTCGGGCACGGCCGCCGTGGGCGCGCCGGGGCCGTTCTACGCCTTGGGTGGAGAGGCCATCGTCTTCGCCAATGGGCGGCCGGTGGGCGTGACCGACTTCATCGCCTCGGGCGAGCAGACGCTGCGGCTGCGCTATATCTCGAACGCCGTCGGGACGGGGCATACGGCCAGGGCGCGGGTCGCCGTGCGGGCGGGCGCCAAGCTGCTGCTGCTGGAGACGCACGAGGGCGCCGGCTCGGCCTATGTGGCCCACAATACGCTGGAGCTGGATGTGGCGGCCGGGGCCGAGGTGACGCGCGTCGTCCTGGTCGAGGAGCCGGACGACGCCATTTCCATCGCCGAAGCCCATGTGAAGGTCGAGGCGGGCGGCGTCTATCGCCAGACCATCATCGCCACCGGCGCCAGGCTGCAGCGGATCGAGACCCGCATCGCTCACTTCGCCCAGGGGGCGCAGGTTCAGGCCGACGGCCTGTATTTGTTGAATGGATCGCGGCAGGCCGACCTGACCAGCGTGGTGCGGCACATGGAGCGCGACGGCGCGACGTCGCAATTGATCAAGGGCGTGGCGCGCGATACGGCGCGGGGCGTCTTCCAGGGCAAGATCGTGGTCGAGCGCGGGGCCGACGGCACCGATGCGCGGATGGGCCACCACGCCCTGATCGCCTCCGAGCGGGCCGAGATCGACGCCAAGCCCGAACTGATCATCTATGCCGACGACGTGCAGTGCGCGCACGGCAATACGGTGGGGGCGCTGGACGAGAGCGCCCTGTTCTACATGCAGCAGCGCGGCATTCCGGCCGAGGAGGCCCGCGCCCTGTTGACCCAGGCCTTCCTGATCGAGGTCATCGACCGGATCGAGCACGAGGGCGCGAGAGAGGTGGCGCGGGAATGGCTGACGGCTCGGTTGTGACTGATCTTGCCCCCTCCGTCGCGGCGCAAGAGCGTCCCGCCACCTCCCCCAGGGGGGGAGGATTTGATCCCTATGCCGTAAGGGCGCAGTTTCCGATCCTGTCGCGGTCGGTGAACGGCAAGCCGCTGGTCTATCTGGACAATGCGGCCTCGGCCCAGAAGCCGCGCGCGGTGATCGACGCCCTGGTGGCGACGATGGAGGGCGGCTACGCCAACGTCCACCGCGGCCTGCACACCCTGTCGAACGAGGCGACCGAGGCGTTCGAGAAGGCGCGCGAGATCGTGGCCCGCTTCCTGAACGCCGAGAGCCCGGAACAGGTCGTCTGGACCAAGGGCGGCACCGAGGCGATCAATCTGGTCGCCAATGGGCTGGGGTTGAGCATCGAACCGGGCGACGAGATCATCGTCTCGGAGATGGAGCACCATTCCAACATCGTGCCCTGGCACCTGCTGCGCGAACGACGCGGGGCGGTGCTCAAATGGATCTCGGTATTGGACGACGGGTCGCTGGACATGACGGCCTATGCCGACCTGCTGGGGCCGAAGACGCGGATGGTCGCGGTCACCCATATGTCGAACGTGCTGGGCACCATCAATCCGGTGGCCGAGATCACGCGACTGGCGCATGCGGCCGGTGCTCAGGTGCTGATCGACGGGTGCCAGGGGGCGGTCCATGCGACGCCGGACGTGCAGGCCATCGGTTGCGACTTCTATGTCCTGACCGGTCACAAGCTGTTCGGGCCGACCGGCATCGGCGCCCTGTACGGCAAGGCCGAGGCGCTGGAGGCCCTGCCGCCCTATCAGGGCGGCGGCGAAATGATCGAGACGGTTGAGATGGATCGCGTGACATACGCCAGGCCGCCCCATCGGTTCGAGGCGGGAACGCCGCCGATCCTGGAGGCCATCGGCCTGGGCGTGGCGCTGGAGTGGCTGGCCCAATACGATCAGGCGTCGGTTCGGGCGCATGAGCATTCGCTTTACCAGCACGCGGTTGATCGTCTTCAGGGGCAGAACTGGCTGCGGATCCTGGGGCAGGCGGAAGGCAAGGGTGCGATCCTGACCTTCGCCGTCGAGGGCGCCCACGCCCATGACGTGGCCCAGATCATGGATCGTTACGGCGTGGCCGTGCGGGCCGGACAGCACTGCGCCGAGCCGCTGGCGAAAAGAATGGGCGTGACGTCGAGCACACGCGCCTCCTTCGCCCTATATAACACCATGGAGGATGCCGACGCCTTCGTGGACGCGCTAATCAAGGCGCGGAACTTCTTCGTGTAAGCCCATGACAGACGACACCATTCAAGACACCGACGCCTTCAAGAACGCCTGGGACGAACCCCAGAAGAGCGCCTTGTCCCAGGTCGAGCTGGACAAGCTGACCGAGGAGCTGATCGAGGCGCTGAAGTCGGTCTATGACCCGGAAATCCCGGTCGACATCTATGAGCTGGGCCTGATCTACCGGGTTGATGTCTCGGACGACCGTGACGTGGTGGTCGATATGACCCTGACGGCGCCCGGCTGCCCGGTGGCGGGCGAGATGCCGGGCTGGGTCGAGACGGCGGTCGAGAAGGTGCCGGGCGTGCGCAGCGCCAAGGCCAATCTGGTGTTCGATCCGCCGTGGGATTCCTCCAAGATGAGCGACGAGGCCAAGCTGGCCCTGAACATGTTCTGATGACCGAACTTCAAGCCACATCCCGTCCGCGCCGCCCGCGTCCGAAGGCCGTGACCCTGACGGACGCCGCCGCCGAACGCGTGCGCGAAATCCTGGACAATGCGGAGAACGACCACATCGGTCTGCGGATCGGGGTCAAGAACGGCGGTTGCGCCGGGCAGGAGTACACCTTCGCCTATGCTGACGAGATCGGCCCGCTGGACGAGGTGGTCGAGGACAAGGGCGTCACCATCCTGATCGAGCCCAAGGCGGTGCTGTTCCTGATCGGCACCGAGATCGACTACGAGACGACCCGGCTGGCGTCCAAATTCGTGTTCAACAATCCGAACCAGACCGACGCCTGCGGCTGCGGCGAGAGCGTCACCATCGTCCCGGCCGCCGCCGTCTGAGATGGCGTATGACGCGGCCTTCGGCGAATGGGTGCGCGAGCATTTCGCGGGCCTGGGGCGGCTGGAGATCAAGCGGATGTTCGGCGGCGCCGGGGTCTACGCCTCGGGCGTGATGTTCGCCTTGCTGGATGACGGGGTGGTCTGGCTGAAGGGCGACGAGGCGCTGGGCGAGGCCTTCGTCGAGGCCGGGTGTAGGCAATTCAGATATCCGACCAAGGACGGGCGGACGATGTCCATGGGATACTGGACCCTGCCGGAGACGGCGCTGGACGACCCCGACGAGGCGGTCGACTGGGCGCGTCGGTCGCTGGAGGTGGCGGTGCGCAAGGCGTCCGGAAAGAAACCGAAGCCTATTTAGGCGTATCCATCAGAACCGCCGGCGTGACCGGCTGGCCCGTGGCCTCGGCGATCAGTTCGGCCGTGCGGGTCTCAACCACCGCCTCCAGGCGCGCCAGGAATTCGTCCTTGGGCAGGCCAACCGGGATGGGGTCCAGGAACTCCAGCGTCGCCGTGCCTGCGTGCTTCTCGTACTTCTCCTCGGGCCAGAACAGGCCGAGGTTGGTGGCGAGGGGCACGACCGGCATGTCGAAGTCGCGGTACATGTGCCAGACGCCGGAGCGGTAGCGGTACTTCTGACCGACCGGCGCCAGATGACCCTCGGGGTAGATCAGGATCTTGCGGTTCTCGGCCTTGGCCTCGGCGGCGCGGGTGGCCAGGGCCTGGCGGGCTTCGTGGCCGCCGCAGCTGTTGACGACGATGGCCCCCAGCTTCTTCAGCACCCCGCCCAGCAGGGGAAACTTCTCCAGGTGATCGCCGGTGACGAAGGCCAGGTCGTCGAACTGGTCGTAGGTGGCGAATCCGTCGCCCCAGCTTTGATGTTTCGAGGCGATGATGAAGGCGCCTGGCGGCAGCCGTTCCTTGCCCCGCACATCCAGCCTGATGCCGGCGAAGACCGCCATGGCCTGGACCATCCGCCTGACATAGGCGCGGATGACCCGGCTGGTGGCGCCGCGTCCCGGCGCCAGGGCGGCGAAGGCGGCGGTCAGGCCATAGCTGATCGACAGGATCCAGTAGGCGATATTGAAGGCGAGGCTGCGCATGGGCCGACTATGGCAGAAAGTCGCGGCTCAGGCGGCGTTTTCGAGCGCGCGCGCGCTGGTGACGCGATTGCGGCCGCCGCGCTTGGACGCATAGAGGGCCTCGTCGGCGCGTTCGAGCAGGGCGGCGGCGCCTTCACTGGGCAGATGTTCCGCAAATCCGGCGGAAAGAGTGACGGCGCCGAGATCGTCGTTGGTGGAGCGCCGACGCAGGGAACGGGAGGAGACCTCTTCGCGGATATGCTCCAGCGCGGCCATGACGGCGCCAGGGCTCTCGCCGGGGAAGATGATCGCGAACTCCTCGCCGCCGAACCGCGCCACGAACCGATTGCCGGAACAGACGCGTGACAGGATGGTGGAGACATACCGCAGCACCTGATCACCGGTCTGATGGCCCCAGGTGTCGTTGAACCGCTTGAAATGATCGATGTCGAGGATGGCCAGGGTCAGGGGCGTGCGGCCGGCGTCGGCGCAGGCCTGTTCCAGGCGCTCGTCGAAGGCCTTGCGGTTGGCCAGATTGGTCAGGGCGTCGGTCATCGCGTCGCGGCGCACCTGTTCCAGATGCTCGCGAAGACGGGCGACTTCCTTGTTGGAGCTTTCCAGGCGTTTTTCGAGGCTGGCGGTCTCGCGGCGAACGCGTTGGGTGGCCGTGGACAGTCCGCCGACCAGGCTCTTCAGGGCGGAGGCGTCCTCGACGGCGGTGTCCATGGTCTGCGAGGCGTCGGCCAGAGTCTCGCCAAAGTCGGTCTGGGTCTTGTGGGCCTTGGCGATGGCGGCGGAGACACTGGCCAACTCGCGATCCAGCACGGCGCCGGCGTCGCGAATCTCTTCCGACAGACGGCCGCGGGGCAGGAATTCGGCGGCGAGCATTTCCGAGGTCTCGTCGGATATGACGGCGTCTTCAGCCAGCAGGCGCTTGATCTCGACCCCCAGAGGACCTTCGGGGTCGCCGAGATAATGAATCCAGAGTTCGAAATTCAGCGGCGTGGGCCAGACGCCGGCCTTCTCCATTGCGGCGATGGCGTTGCGCGCAAGAGAATAGGCTTCCGGTCCCCGAACCGCCGTTTCGACCTGCGCTGTCATTCGCTTCTCCCGAAGTCCCGTTCTGGAACTTCGGGGAGATTAGAGGCCTATCCGTAATACCGGGTAAACGGCGTTACAAATCAGGCGCGGATGACGACGGGGCGACGCAGGAAGGCGGGGATATCGTCGCCGAAACCCTTGACGCCCGAACGTTCGCGTTCTTCCGGACGACGCTCGCCGCGACGGTCCGACTGACGGAGCTGAGGCTCGCGATCCGTGCGAGCGGCACGAGCTTCTTCCGAGGGGGCGGGCTCAGCCTCAATCCGGGATTCGATCCGGGGTTCGATCTTCGCTTCGGGCCGGGGTTCAGACCGGGCGCGGCTGCGGCCGCGGCCAGCGGGCTTCTCAACGACAGGAGCCATCTCGGGTTCGACGACGGTCTCGACGGAAACCTCGGGCTTGGCCTTGCGGCGGCTGCGCGAGCGCGTCGGCGCCTCGGCGGCGTCCGTCTCGGCCAGAGCGACGGCGGGCGCGGGGGCCTGGGCCGGTTCGGCGGCGCGTGAACGGCCGCGACCGCCCGAGCGGGTCTCGTTCGACCGGGACGAACGCTTGTCGTCACGCCCGCCGTCCTTGATCGCGTCGAAGTCGATGTCGTCGAGGACCAGCTCCTGCGGATCCATCTTGATCAGCTTCAGCACCTTATCCAGCGACTTGTCGTCGGCCGGGGTCACGATCATGAAGGCCTGACCCAGCTTGCCCGCGCGACCGGTGCGGCCGATGCGGTGGACATAGTCGTCGGCGTGGTGCGAGACGTCGTAGTTGAAGACGTGGCTGACGTCCGGGATGTCCAGGCCGCGCGCGGCGACGTCGGAGGCCACCAGGATCTTCAGCGCGCCCGAGCGGAAGTCCGCCAGGGTCTTGGTGCGATGCGACTGGTCCAGGTCGCCGTGGATGGCGGCGGCGTCGAACCCGTGGGTCTTCAGCGACTTGGCGACGATATCGACTTCAGACTTGCGGTTGCAGAAGACGATGCCGTTGCGCACGTCGGTGCGGCTCATCAGGGCGCGGAGGGCGGCGCGCTTGGCCTTGGGGTCCGAGGTCGGGATGCGGACGATATATTGGGTGATGGTGTCGGCCGTCATGGCCGGACGCGAGGCCTCGATCCGGGTCGGATCCTTGAGGAAGGCGGCGGTCAGACGCGTGATCTCGGGCGGCATGGTGGCCGAGAAGAACAGGGTCTGGCGACGCGGCGGCGTCAGTTTGAAGATGCGCTCGATGTCGGGGATGAAGCCCATGTCCAGCATGCGGTCGGCTTCGTCCACCACCATGATCTCGACGCCCGTCAGCAGCATCTTGCCGCGTTCGAACAGGTCCAGCAGGCGGCCCGGGGTGGCGATCAGGACGTCGACGCCCTTGTTCAGCGCCGCCACCTGGTCGCCCATGGAGACGCCGCCGATCAGCAGCACCCAGGTCAGTTTGGTGCCCTTGGCGTATTTGGCGAAGCTCTCGGCGACCTGGTCGGCCAGTTCGCGGGTCGGGGCCAGGACGATGGCGCGCGGCATGCGGGCGCGGGCTCGGCCCGACGCCAGGCGTTCGACCAGGGGCAGGGTGAAGGCGGCGGTCTTGCCGGTGCCGGTCTGGGCGATGCCCAGGACGTCGCGGCCGGCCAGGGCCACAGGGATCGCCTGTTCCTGAATCGGAGTGGCGGTCGTGTAGCCGGTGTCGGCGACGGCCTGCAGGGTCGTGGGCGAGAGGCCCAGTTGGGAAAATTCGGTCATGAATCCTTGGGAGAGAAAGCGTCTGCGTGCGTAACAGCAACGGAACCGCCCCTCTTTGGGCGAGCGGGCGGCGCGTATCGCAGACCTGTCCCGAGGCTGGACGCGATATAGAAGTCCCCTCGCAAAAGTCAACTATTATCGATATTCCGCCGTCGCTACGCGATGGAGGATGCGACCCCGGCGTCGGCCGAGGTCGCATCTTTTCCAGGGGCTGAGCCGTCAGCCTATGGCCGGAGCCGTGGCGGGGGCGCGCTTGCGGGTCAGAAAGAGCACCAGAACCAGACCCAGGGCCGCAGAGGCGGCGCCGGCCAGGGCGACCGCCGGATAGCCCAGGCCCCCGGCGATCACCGCGCCGCCCACGGCCGCGCCGACGGCGTTGCCCAGGTTGAAGGCGCCGATATTGACCGACGAGGCCAGGTTGGGCGCATCCGAGGCGGCGGCCATCACCCGCACCTGCAGCGGCGGCACCAGGGCGAAGCTGGCCACGCCCCAGATGAAGATCACGAACGGGGCGGGAACGGCGAACGGCATGGTGAAGGCGAACAGAGCCAGGATGGCCGTCAGAGACGCCAGGGTGATGATCAGGGTGCGATCCACCGACCGGTCGGCGAACTTGCCGCCCAGCCAGTTCCCGACCGTCAGGCCCAGGCCGTAGACGACCAGCATGGCGGTGACGAAGCCGATGGAGGCGTGGGCCTCTTCATGCAGGATCGGGGCGATATAGGTGAAGACGGTGAACATGGCGCTGGAGCCGATTACGGTCAGGGCCAGGGCCGACAGAACGGGGCCGCGACCCAGGACGCGCACCTCCGCCAGGGCGTCGCCGCCGACCGGCGCCGGCAGTTTGGGCAGGGTCAGGCGCAGGGCGGCCATGACGATCAGGCCGATGCCGGCGATGGCCCAGAAGGAGGCGCGCCAGCCCAGGACGTCGCCCGCCCAGGCCGCCAGCGGCACGCCGACGACGGTGGCGATGGTCAGGCCCATGAACATGGCCGCGACCGCGCCGGCCTGTCGGTTGGGCGGCACCAGGCTGGCGGCCACGATGGAGCCGACGCCGAAGAAGGCCCCGTGGTTCAGCGAGGTGACGACCCGCGCGACCAGCAGCATGGCGTAGTCGGTCGAGACGGCCGCCATCAGATTGCCCAGGGTGAAGACGGCGGCCAGGCCGATCAGCAGGGCGCGGCGCGGCACGCGACCCGTGGTCAGGGTCATCAGGGGCGCGCCCAGCATGACGCCCAGGGCATAGGCGCTGATCAACAGACCGGCCGTGGGAATGGAGACGCCCAGGTCCGTGGCGATGACCGGCAGCAGGCCCATCGGGGCGAACTCGGTCACGCCGATGCCGAAGGCCCCGGCCGCGAGGGCGAGAAGGGGAGGATTGAGTTTCATGGGGGAGGAGACCTTTGGGAGGTTCAGACCAGCGGCGGGTTCAGGCGCGCGAACCCTTCCTGCTGGCGATAGGGGCTGTGGGGATAGGACGGCAGGACGGCGCTGGCGGCGTCGAGCGCCGCGACCTGGTCCGGCGTCAGGCACCAGCCGACGGCGCCCAGGTTCTGGCGCAACTGCTCCTCGTTGCGGGCGCCGATGATGACCGATGAGACGGTCGGGCGTTGCAGCAGCCAGTTAATGGCGATCTGGGGCACGGTCTTGCCGGTCTCGGCCGCCACGGCGTCCAGGGCTTCGACGACGCGGTACAGGTGCTCGTCCTCGACAGGCGGCGCGAAGGCGGCCGTCTGGTGTAGGCGGCTGCCCTCGGGGATCGGCGCATCGCGGCGAATCTTGCCGGTCAGGCGACCCCAGCCCAGCGGGCTCCAGACGAGGGCGCCGACGCCCTGGTCGGCGCCGAGCGGCATCAAGTCGGCCTCATAGGCGCGGCCGATCAGAGAGTAATAGACCTGGTGGGCGATGAAGCGGGGGCGGGCGTCACGCTCGGCGACGCCTTGCGCCTTCATCAGGGCCCAGCCGGGATAGTTGGACACGCCGGTGTAACGGACCTTGCCCGAGGTCACGAGCATGTCCAGCGTGGCCAGAAGCTCTTCGACCGGGGTCGAGGCGTCGTAAGCGTGCAGTTGCAGCAGGTCGATATGGTCGGTGCCCAGGCGGCGCAGGGCGGCCTCGACCGCGCGGATCAGACGGTCGCGCGACACGCCCCAGTCCGCCGGACCGTCGCCGGTCGGCAGACCGGTCTTGGTCGAGATCAGCACCTGGTCGCGCCGGCCCTTGATCGCCTCGCCCAGAACCTGTTCCGAGGCGCCGTCGGAATAGACGTCGGCGGTGTCGAACAGATTGACCCCGGCTTCCAGACAGATGTCGACCAGGCGGCGCGCCTCGTCGACGTCGCTGTTGCCCCAGGCGCCGAACAACGGGCCGGAGCCGCCGAAGGTGCCTGTGCCGAAGCTGAGGACCGGTACGCGCAGGCCCGATGATCCAAGTTGGCGATAGTCCATGACTGTCCCTCGTCTGTGTTCGGACGCACAGATGGACGCCGCGCCGCAGCGGCGGTAGGCAGGCGGGAGGCCAAGGATTTTTGATCTGGACGCAAAGATGCAGATGAATGGCGCGGACCGGGCGCGGGAGATGGAGATCTTCGTCGCCGTGGCGAAAAGCGGCAGTTTCTCCGCCGCCGGTCGGATCCTGGGCCTGACCCCGTCGGCGGTCAGCCGGACCGTCGACCGGATCGAGGCGCGGCTGGGGGTGCGGCTGATGCTGCGCACGACCCGGGTCCTGACCCTGACGGCCGAGGGCCAGACCTATCTGGGCGCGGCGCGTCGCATCCTCGCCGACCTGGACGACGCCGAGCAGGGCATCGCCGATCAGGGGGCGCCGCGCGGGCGGGTGCGGGTCAGCGCCTCACTGGCCCATGGCCGCCAGCATGTGGTGCCTCTGCTCGGGGATTTCGTGCGTCGCTATCCGCATATCCTGATCGACATCAACCTGACCGATGTCGTGGTCGATGTGGCGGCGGGGCAGGCGGATGTGGCGATCCGGTTCGGGCCGCTGGCCGACAGTCCGCTGACGGCGCGGCGGTTGGGCGACACGGGGCGGACTATCGTCGCCTCGCCCGACTATCTGGCCCGCCGCGGGACGCCGACGGTTCCGGAAGACCTGCACGATCATGATTGCCTGAACTTCAACTTCCGCCGCGCCGAGCCCGTCTGGCCGTTTCGCCGGGACGGCCGCGACTACGCCCTGACGGTGCGGGGGCCGATCGAGGCGAACAACGGCGAGACCCTGACTCAGCTGGCGGTGGCCGGGGTCGGGGTGACGCGGGTCGGGAATTTCAGCGTGGCCGACGCCATCGACGCGGGGCGGCTGGTTCCCTTGCTGGAGGACTTCAATCCGGGCGACCGGGAGCCGATCCATGCGGTCTTCGTCGGCGGCGCCAATATGCCGGCGCGCGTGCGGGTGTTCGTGGATTTTCTGGCGGAACGGCTGCGCTGAAACGAAAATCGCCGGACGGGGCGAACCGTCCGGCGACTTCAGTCTGGTCTGTGAGCCGTGATCAGCGCTTGCCGAAGATCATGTCGCCGAGCTTGGCGAAGAAGCCCTTTTCCTCAGCCTTGGGCGCCGGCGCGGCGGCCGGCGCGGGCTTGGGCGTTTCGACCGGCTTGGGCGTCGGCGCGGGAGCCGGTGCAGCGGCGGCGGGCTTGGGAGCCGGAGCGGCGACGGGTTCAGCCGGCTTGGACGCAGCGGCCGGAGCCTTGGGCGTCGGCGCCTAGGCTGCGACAGGCTTGGCCGCCGTCTCTTTTACCCATCTCCC
>NZ_JMQR01000019.1:0-38008 GCF_000698025.1 Brevundimonas sp. EAKA
GCGTAGACGTCCGGCGGCGTAGGATGTGTAAAAGGGACGGCCGCCGCCCGGGCCGCCCTAACGGCCCCCCCGACGCCGCCGGCGCGCGCCAACCGCCGTCGCCCGCGCCGAAAGGCCCGGGCTTGAGCGACGACGCCTGCCGCATCGACATCTGGCTGTGGCGGGCGCGTTTCTTGAAGACGCGAAGCCTGGCCGCCGCCCTCGTCGAACGCGGCGCGGTGCGTTTGACGCATCAGGGGCGGGAGACCCGGCTGGACAAGCCCAGTCGCTGCGTCCGCCCCGGCGATCTGCTGACCTTCGCCCAGAACGGCCGGGTCACGACCCTGCGGGTGGAGGCGATGGGCGAAAGGCGCGGGCCGCCTGAAGAAGCCCGCGCCCTCTATTCCCTGATCATCGCGCCCTGAGGGCCAGGGGCCCGGCGCGAAAATCGCTTACTGCTTCAGGACGAACTCGCCCTCGATGTGCAGCTTCACCTCGTCGGACACGGCCGGCAGGGCGTAGTTGATGCCGAAGTCCGAGCGCTTGATGACAGCTTCCCCGTCGAAGCCGGCCTTGTAGGCGCCCATGGCGGTTCCGGCCTGGTTGAACTCGACTTCGATCGTGACCGGCTTGGTCACGCCGCGCAGGGTCAGGTCGCCGACCACGGTCGCCTCGTTGGCGTCATCGGCGTCGACCGTCACGGAACGCGAGACGAAGGTCGCGGTCGGATGATTGGCGGTGTCGAAGAAGTCGGCGGTCTGCAGGTGGGCCTTCAGCTTGTCGTCGTTCGGGGCGACGTCGGTCAGCGGAATGGTGGCGGTCAGGGTGGAGGCCGAGGGATTGGCGACGTCCAGCTTCAGCTCGGCCTTCACGTTCACGAACTGGCCCGTGTAGGTCGAGAAGCCGAGGTGGTTCACCGACCAGGTGATCTTGCCGTGGCCGGAATCGAGGTCATAGGCGCCGGCGGTCACTTCCGACGGGGTCTTGGTCAGGGCGGCCTGGGCCACCACCGCGCCGCCGGCGGCGAGGCTGACGGCCAGGGCGCCGGCGAGGGCGTATTTCATGAAGGGGGTGCGCATGGGGAATGTTCCGGTTGAAGAGGATCGTTATATGCAATCAACACAGTTGCGATTAAGCCTGACTGTTGTCAAGTCGTGTCAGACCGCCTGCGAACGTCTCCCACCTTAAGCCGCGCTGTTGACAGTTGGTTGCGTGGCCGCCATGTCGCAGGCCTCCCACCCACAGTTTCGCCCCCGTTCGCCGCCCCATGACCTACATCGTCACCGACGCCTGCGTGAAATGTAAGTTCATGGACTGCGTCGAGGTGTGCCCCGTCGACTGTTTCTACGAGGGCGAAAACTTCCTGGTCATCGCCCCGGACGAGTGCATCGACTGCGGCGTGTGCGAGCCCGAATGCCCCGTCGACGCCATCGTGCCCGACACCGAGGACGAGCCGGACGGCAAGTGGCTGCAGGTCAACGCCGAATACGCCAAGGTCTGGCCCAATATCACCGTCAAGGGGACGCCCCCCGCCGACCGCGAACAATATGAGCGCGAGACGGGCAAGTACGAGAAATACTTCAGCCCCAAGCCCGGCAAGGGCTCCTGATTTCTCGACGACTTTCGGCGCCTCGCCCCGCCGAACGGCCAAGGTTGAACTGTCGCAAATCCACGTCCGCCCTGTGGACGTTTTGAAATTCCGCAAATTTGTGATAGGTTCTGTTTCATTGGATCGGGCGGTCCGCGAAATCTTCGCGCCGCCCGTGTTTGCGACAGAATCCCGCCCACAGACGGGATCGGCCAGAGGTTTGGTGATCCGTTTCCGCATTTGACGCCCAGCATCATCCCGACCGACGGAGAGATCCGGCGGCCGAGATCCTGTTTGCGTTTCCTGCGCCTTCGCGTCGCCCGGCCCTGACCGGGAAAGGACGAATATGACGAGCAAGACTGGTCTGGAGTTCAAGGTTGGCGACGCGGTCGTCTATCCGGCGCACGGCGTCGGCAAAGTCGCGGCGGTCGAGACTCAGGAAGTCGCGGGCATGTCGCTGGAAGTCTATGTCGTGACCTTCGACCACGAGAAGATGACCCTGCGCGTCCCGACCAAGAAGGCTGCGACGGCCGGCCTGCGTTCGCTGGCCGCCGACGACGTCGTGACCAAGGCCCTGACCACCCTGAAGGGCCGCGCCCGCATCAAGCGCACCATGTGGTCGCGTCGCGCCCAGGAATACGAGGCCAAGATCAACTCGGGCGACCTGATCTCCATCGCCGAAGTGGTCCGCGACCTGCACCGCGCCGACACCCAGCCGGAACAGTCCTATTCGGAGCGCCAGCTCTATGAATCGGCCCTGGACCGGATGGCGCGCGAAGTCGCCGCCGCCAACAAGATCGACAAGGACGCCGCCGTCGAACTGCTGGCCAAGTCGCTCAGCGCCAAGAAGCCGATCCCGACCGCCGAAGCCGCCTGAATACAGGCTGGGCTTCCGCCTCAAACCAACGGAAAGGCCCCGGAACGATCCGGGGCCTTTTTGGTTTGACCGACATCAAGGCGCGCCTGCGGCTTCGACGTCCACATGGCCCTTGATCAGGAGCCGACCATGACCGACGCCGACCCCGCCGCCCCGCTGGGCTTTCATCACATCCGTCTGGAACTGGCGCGCGAGCCACAGGCCCCGGCGGGCGATCCCGAGGCGGGCTATGATATTCTCGCGCCGCTGACGGCCGGGCGCCGCCTGGACGCCGCCGTCTGGCGAGAAGCGCCGGAAAAATGCCGGGTCCGCCGCTTTTCGCACGGCGCCACCCTGGCCTTCGGTCGGCTGCGTCACGCCGCCCCCGACCGCTGGTTCCTGGATTTCGAACCCGGCGACGCGGACGACGTCCACGGTTTCCGCCTGGCCGACGAACGCCTGGAGACCGGCGAATACGTCAGTCTCTCGACGGACGACCAGATGCACACCTATGTGGTCGCCCGCTCCGAACCCGTCTGAGCCTCAGAAATACTCCGCATCGGCCGGGCACTGGGCGCTGATGCGGCGCGCCGTGATGGTGGCGGGAATATAGGGGGTGCCGCGCAGCAGCTGGGCCCCGCCGCGGAAGCTGAAGCTGGTGTCCTCATAGGCGCCGGTCAGCCGCACATTGACCCGGCGGCCCTTCTTGTCCTGACACGTCCCCTCGAACCGCGCCCGGCCGTCCCCGACCACGCGGGTCGGATAGGTGCAGCGCCAGCGGTTGGTCGACAGACCGCCGAAGAAGCGGTTGATCTCGCTGGGCCGCACGCATTTCTGTTCGGTGTCGCGTTGGCCGAGCGCGCTGGTCGTATATTCCCAGTAGCCGGGCAGGACTTCGCTCTGGGCGGCCGTCTGGGCCGGGGCCAGGGCGGGGGCGGCCAGCAGGACGCCGCCGGCCATGACCGGAGCCAGCACGGCCCAGACCTTCGGGGACAGGGCGCGTTTGGACAGGCGATCAATCAGGGACGGGCGAGACATGGCGGCCTTCTGTTCAGCGTGGATCTTCATGATATGACCCATAGCGCGCGTCATTTGAATGACGCCTGAACGAAGTCGAGTCCCGGCCGACGCGCGACGGGCCTCGAAAGCCCAAGACTCGGCTTGACGCCGAACCTCCTCTTCCCTTATACGGCCCCCTCTCGCGCGGGCTGCTTCCCGCGCGTACTTGTTTCATGCGTCTTCTCCCTTGTTTCGGGCTGGACGCCGCACCTTAAGGATCTGACGATGTCGCGTCGTTGCGAACTCACCGGTATCGGCCCGATGGTCGGCCATAGCGTGAGCCACTCGAACATCAAGACCAAGCGCCGCTTTCTGCCGTCGCTGAAGACGGTCAAGGTCACCTCGGATTCCCTGGGTCAGACCTTCTCGCTGCGTATCTCGAACGCCGCGCTGCGCACCCTCGACTACAAGGGCGGCCTGGACGCCTTCATCGTCAAGGCCCGCGACGAGCAGCTGTCGATCGCCGCCCAGCGCATCAAGCGTCAGGTCCGCGCCAAGCTGGCCGAGCAAGCCGCCGCCGCCTGATCGGCGACCGCTGCATCTGTTTCTGGAAAAGGCCGGCGGCGACGCCGGCCTTTTTCTTTGCCCCCACCCCGACCTAAGGCTAGGCTTCGGCCGTACTCGGAGGGGATTCCATGACAATTGCGCGCACCCTGGCCTTCACGGCGGCCGCCCTGACTTTGGCCGCCTGCGCCACGACCTCCCCGCCGCCCGCGACGCCGCGCGAGTCGACCGCCTTCACCCTCGCCACCGACCAGCCCCTGACGCCCGAGCAGCAGGCGATGCGGTTCGACAAGGCCGACCTGTCGATCCGGGTCCTGCCCGAGGACCGGGCCATCGACGCCGTCGCGGTTCTGGACTTCACCGCCACGGCCCCGCTGCACCGGCTGGAGGTCGAACTGGACACCCTGCTGGCCATCTCCTCCGTCCAGATCGACGGGGTCGAGGTCGCCGCCGACCGCTGGGCCAATCCAGAAGGCCGTCTGACGGTCCAGTTGCCCCGCCCCCTCGTCGCCGGTCAGAGCGTCGCCCTGCGCGTCGCCTACGCCGGCCGGCCCCGCGTCGCGCCCCGCGCCCCCTGGGACGGCGGCTTCGTCTGGTCCACGGCCCCATCGGGCGAGCCCTGGATCGCCACCGCCGTCCAGGGCGAGGGCTGCGACATCTTCTGGCCCTGTATCGACAGCCCGCACGGCGAACCCGCCCGGGTCGACCTGCACATCACCATCCCCTCGACCCTGTCGGCGCCGTCCAACGGCCGGTTCCTGGGCAAGGTCGACCACGGCGACGGCTGGACCACCTGGAACTGGTCGGCGAAGACCCCCAACACCTACGCCATCGCCCTGAACGTCGGTCCTTATGAAGAGGTCAGCGGCCAGTATCAAAGCCGGTTCGGCAACACGATCCCGATGAACTACTGGCATCTGAAGTCCGACGCGCCCGACAAGGTCCAGGCCCTGTTCGCCCAGTTTCCAAAGATGCTGGACTTCTTCGAGGCTAATGTCGGCCCCTTCCCCTTCGGCGACGAGAAGATGGGCGTGGTCGAGACCCCGCACCTGGGCATGGAGCACCAGACCATCAACGCCTACGGCAACGGCTACAAGGTCGACGGGCGCGGCTATGACTGGCTGCTGCAGCACGAGTTCGCCCACGAATGGTTCGGCAACCAGCTGACCAATCAGAACGCCGACGACATGTGGCTGCACGAAGGCCTGGGCAGCTATATGCAGCCCCTCTACGCCCGCTGGCTGCTGGGCGACCGCTATATGCAGCGCGAACTGGCCAACCAGCGCGAGGGTCTGGCCAACAAGTTCCCGGTCGTCTCGGGCACGCCCAAGACCGAGGACGAGGTCTACAAGGGCGACGTCGGCCCCGGCGGCGACATCTATTCCAAGGGCTCGCTGATCAGCCATTCGCTGCGGATGCTGATCGGGGACGCCGCCTTCCACCAGGCCCTGACCCGCCTGGTCTATGGAACCGATGATCCCCGGCCCGGCGCCTTCAGGCCCCTGTACCGCTCGACGCGGGATTTCCTCCAGATCGTCAACCAGGTGACGGGCCAGGATTACGGCTGGTTCTTCCGCGGCTATCTCTACAACGCCGCCCTGCCGGCGTTGACCCAGACGCAAGACGGCGACGTGCTGCGGCTGGAATGGGCGACCGGCAACGGCGAGACCTTCCCCATGCCGCTGGACGTCGAGATCGACGGCCGCGTCCAGACCGTCGCCATGACCGGCGGCCGGGGTGAGATCGCCGTTCCCGCCGGGGCGCACGTCCTGATCGATCCTCAGAACAAGGTGCTACGCCAGATGGACGTGATCGACGCGCTGCAGGCCTATAAGGCGGAGCAAAAACGCTGATCCTTCTCCCAATGGGAGAGGGTGAAACACTCAGGCCGGCGCCACCGTCACCGACTGCCGCACCATCTGGCACCGCTCCTGGGTCGTCAGGAAGGCGATGTCCGCCGCGTCGCGTCCGCAGGCGATCCGCACCAGACCCTCGACCGGGGCCAGCCGCGTCGCATCGACCAGCCACCAGCCGTTATCCAGCCAGACCTCGAAGATGGCGTGGAAGTCGGGCGGATTCAGCTGGTGCGCAAAGGCGCTGACCGCCCGCGCCGGAATGCCCGACGCCCGGCACAGCGTCATGCCCAGGTGGGTGAAGTCGCGGCACACCCCGGCCCGGTCGATGAAGGTGCGCGCCGCCGTCGTCTCGGTGTCCGACACGCCGTGCTCATAGTCCAGGTTCTCGGTGATCCAGTTCAGGATCGCCAGCACCCGCGCCCCGCCCGAGGTGTCGCCGAACTCCCGCATGACGAACCGGCCGAACTGGTCCGACGGGCAGTACCGGCTGGGCTGCAGATAGGGCAGGACCTCGGCCGGCAGTTCGCCCCAGTCATGCTGGGACACGCTGGGCGGCAGGCCCTTCAGCACCCCGTTCTCGACCACCGCCTCATAGGTCAGGGTCACTTCGCCCTCGACGTGGCAGCGCAGGGTCCGGGCCCCGAAATCGACGTCCTCGTCCTCGTGGAACTCCACCGGCGGATCGAAGGTCAGGGTCTCCTGCAGGATGTCCTGACCGGGCCAGTGGGCGACCTGGATCTTGTAGATGGCGTCCGTCGGCGGATCGAAACGATAGACGAGCTCGGCGCGGACGCGCAGTTTCATGAAGGGCTGCCAACTGGAAAGGGGAACCGTATCCCAACGCCATGGGACTGCGGCCGTTCCGTGTCCTGACCGTCCAGCGTGCGCATCGACCTGCTCCTCCTACGGGACCTGTGGCGGAAGGTCGCGGGGCGGCGTAAGAGGCCCGCCATGTCCGCTCTCGCCGCCCGCGTCTCCCCCCGCGCCTTCGCCCTGATCGTCCTGCTGATCGCCGCCTGCGTTCTGGGCCTGGCGCCCATCCTGGTGCGCCTGACCGAGACGGGACCGGCGGCGGCGGGCTTCTGGCGGTTCGTCTTCGCCCTGCCCCTGCTGACCCTGCTGGCGTCGCGCGAGCCGGGCGGGATCGCCGCCCCGTCGAAATGGGCGCTGCTGGCCGGCCTGTTCTTCGCCCTGGACCTCAGCTTCTGGCACTACGGCATCGTCATGACCTCGGTCGCCAACGCCACGGTCCTGTGCAACCTGACGCCGGTCGTCGTCACCCTGTTCGGCTGGATCGTGCTGAAGGAGACGCCGCACCGGCTGTTCCTGCTGGCGCTGGCCCTGGCCATGGGCGGGGCCTTCGCCATGGCGGCGGGCGCCGACGGCGGACGGGGGACCACCCCGCCGCTGGGCGACATCTTCTCGCTGTCGGTGGCGGTCTGGTACTCGGGCTATTTCCTGGCGGTGAAGGCGGCGCGCGCCACGGCCGGCGCCATGCGCGTCACCTTCTGGGCCACCCTGCTGGGCGCGCCCCTGCTGCTGATCGTGGCCCTGGTCCTGGGCGAGGACATCATCCCCGCCAGCCTGTCCGGCTGGGCCGCCTGTCTGACCATGGGCGTCATGCACGTCTTCGGCCAGGGCGGCGTCGCCTGGGCCCTGGGCAAGCTGCCGGCCTCAATCACCGCCGTCACCATCCTGATCCAGCCGGTCGTCGCCGGCCTCTTGGGCTGGTGGATCTTCGGCGAGACCCTGACGCCCATACAGGCCCTGGGCGGCGCCCTGGTCCTGGGCGCCATCGTGATGGCGCAGAGATCCCAGCGAACGAAGCCGACCGAAGGGCTCAAGCCGCGCGAAGCCGCGTAGGCCAACCTCGGGCTCAAGTAGCGCGAAGCGCGGTAGCCCCACATCATGCGGCTCAAGTAGCGCGAAGCGCGGTAGCCCCACATCATGCGGCTCAAGTAGCGCGAAGCGCGGTAGCCCCACATCATGCGGCTCAAACCGCGCGAAGCGCGGTAGCCCAAACAAAAACAGGCGCGGAAGCCTTGGCCCCCGCGCCTGTTCTCATGCCTTAATCGGCCGCTCGACTCAGAGGAGCTTGAGGTCGATCGCCGAAGTCTTGCCGCGCTGGTTTTCCAGCTCGTATTCGACCTTGGCGTTCTCATCGAGGCCCTGAAGGCCGGCCTTCTGAACGGCGGTGACGTGAACGAACACGTCAGAGCCGCCGCTGTCGGGCTGGATGAATCCATAGCCCTTGGTGGGGTTGAACCACTTGACCGTACCGGTCGCCATGTCTGCGTCTCCGTAAACGCGCTTTTCCAGGCGGATCCCCCTCAGGGTGACCCGACAGTCCATCTGGACAGCTCGTTCAGGCGAAGGAGCGAGACGCGGGTGTGGACCCCACGCAAAATCCGGACTGTGCTGTTGTTGTCACCCGGCTTTTCCGGTCGGTCAACAGCAAAGCGATTCGCGTCAGGGGCGATTCAACCTTAACGGCACAGGCCCCGCTCGGCCCCATCGACATGCAGATGGTTCTCGTGGGCGGCGTTGTAGTCGGGCGTCAGCACGGTCGAGAACAGTCGGCACGCCCCGTCGCGCACCGCGTGCAGGAACCGCCCGCCCGGCTCGCCCGCCGGACCCTGGCCGCGCCAGTCGTTCAGCACGCTGACGGTCCGCCCGTCCTCCAGCCGCACCGCCGCCACGTCCAGGGCGTTGGCCCGCGCATGTTCGCTGGGCCGCTCCTGTTCGTCCTGCGAGCCATAGATGCGCCGGCACGAATAGGTCCCGTAGTTCTCGACCCGCGCCGGGGCCGAGCCCAGGATGCTGCGCGCCGCCGGCTGCAACACCTGCCGGTCCCAGATGACATAGCGGACGGCCAGCGGGCACTGCATCACCACATCGGCCGGGGCCAGGGGCGTCACCGCCCCGCCGGTGATCCGCACCGCCCCGCGCACGACGCAGAAGCCGCCGTCGTCGCGATCCGCCGCCCGCTCGACCTCGATCCCCGCCTCGCGCAGCACCTGCATACAGGCCTCGGTCGCCCCCTGGACCTCTTCCGGGGCCGCCGTCGGGGCGATGTCGAAGTCGGCCACCTTGGCCGCCGTCGCCCGGCCCAGCGGCTGGCTCAGGTCCAGCGGCTTCCACGGCAGGTCCTGCGGCGGCGCATAGGCGTTCAGCAGCGCGAAGGCGGCGCAGGCCAGCAGCCCGACCTCCCACAGCAGATTCCAGAAATCGGCGAAGTCGCGCTTCATGCAGCCCCAGCATGGACCGCCCACGGCCCCGCTGGCAAACGCCGCGAGGGGGCGAAGCGTTCAAATACAGCCGCCCGCGCCCCTAGGCGGCGGACGACAGCACCAGAGGTTTGACCGGGCGCAGCATGATCCTGGCGCCGGCGACCTTCTTCACCCCGGTCAGCGGCGTGTGGATCAGCCGGCCTGACTCCGGCCAGAACTCGAGCCTGCAGCCCGCCGCCCCGCTGCGAACGGGAGCGGCGGTCGCTATGCCGCGCTCGGCCAGATAGGCCATGGCGAAATCGACGTTGTTCTGGCCGATGGGATTCTGGAACGGGCCGGGACTTGCGCCGCCGAACACCTGGGCCTCCAGGCGCTTCAGGCTGGCGCCCCGTTCAAGCAGGCGGTCGATCAGCAGCGGCATCAGCCGGGAGCCGTAGCGGGAGGGGTCGCTCCGCGAGCCGGAGGGAAGCCGAGGCAGGACGAAGTGATTCATCCCGCCGATTCCGGCCTTGGGATCGCGCACACAGGCCGCAACGCAGGATCCCAGGACCGTGGTGATCACGGTGTCGGGATCGTCGCTGACGCAGAATTCGCCCTGGCCGAGCGAGACGTGGTCGACCTGACGCCCGTCGCGCTCCCAGCCGCCTCGTAAGACATTGTAACTCAGCACTGCGTACGCCTTCACTCACTCACCGCTCCGGAATAACCGCAAGTGGTGTACAGAGCATTTAGAACGGGTCTGGCATCTGCTCAGGCGTTCAGCCGTCCAACCAGTTTTCGCATCAGGGCGGTCGTCGCCGCCTGACCCGCGCCCTGATTGCTCAGGGCGATGAAGGCCACGCCCCGCGCCGGGGCGACCACGGCCGTCGCGTACCACAGGGTGTTCGACCCGTCGTGCGTCAGCACCGGCCCGCCCGCCCAGGGAATCTGCGGCGGCGCGATCCACCCCAGGGCGTAGGGCATGCCCTCGCCCGCGCCCGGCGTGGCCAGTTGCGCCGCCGTCTCCGGCTTCAGCCAGCCGCCGCCGTCCGTCAGGAACAGCCTCAGCCATTTCGCATAGTCGTCCAGGCTCATGTGCGCCGTCCCCGCCGGCCCCAGGGCCGGGGGATTGTCCGCGCCCGGATCGGCGGGATCAACGGCGATCCGCGCCGCCCCTTCGCCGCGATGGCCCCAGACGTTGGAGCCGCCCGCCGTATCGGTCTTCGGCGCGCCAAAACCGCCCGACGTCAGGCCCAGGGGCGCAAACAATTCGGCCTGAACGACCTGTTCCCACGACTGGCCCGTGATCCGTTCGATGGCCGCCCCGACCAGCATATAGTTGGCGTTGGCGTATTCGAACGCCCCCTTCGTCCCGGTCGGCGCGGCGCCCAACATCCGCTCGACCACGGCCAGCCGCTGTTGCGGCAGGGACCGCGGGTCGCCCCTCGCGGTCAGGAAAAAGACCATGCCCAGGGCGTCGGCGTCCTTCACCCCCGCCCGGTGATGCATGAAGTCGCGGATCGTCGTCCCGTCCCAGGCCGGGTCGATCCGGACGCCGGGGAACAGATTTCCCAGCGGCGCGTCCCAGTCCGCCCGTTCCTGGTCGACCAGCCGCCCGTAAAGGGCCGCCGTCATCGCCTTGGTGTTCGACCCCAGGTGCCAGCGGTCGTCCAGGGTCGCGGGATCGGTCCCGCCGATCCTTCGCACGCCCCGCACCCCGGACCAGACCAGGCCTTCGCGCGTGACCACGCCCCCGGCCAGGGCGGCCGGCCCGGTCTCCGCAAAGGCGGCGTCCAGCCCCGCCTCATAGTCTGCGGCGTCGCCCGCCGAAGCGGACGACACGCCTCCGGTCGCCACAGCGACCAGTCCGGCGGCCAAAAGCCTGCGGCGATTCAGCGTCATCGAAGCCTCCACTTTGGAATGTCCTAGCCCCGGTCGTCGCTGGCGGCACGTGAGAAGCGCGTCATCTTGCATCGCCCGTCAACGCCCCGCTTGCCCTCGCCCCCGTCCCGTCCCACTCTGATCGAATGGGAAAGAAAACAGACGCCTACGACGCCGAACTCGAACAGCTGCAGCTCGCTGTCGTGAAGACCCAGGCCTGGACCATCGAGCATGGGCTGCGGGTGGTCGTCGTGCTGGAGGGGCGCGACACCGCCGGCAAGGACGGGGCCATCAAGCGGCTGACGGAATACATGTCCCCGCGCCAGACCCGCGTCGTCGCCCTGCCCAAGCCCAGCGACCGGGAAACCAGCCAGTGGTATTTCCAGCGTTACGTCCCCCACCTGCCCGCAGCGGGCGAGACGGTCATCTTCAACCGCTCCTGGTACAACCGCGCCGGGGTCGAGCCGGTGATGGGCTATTGCACCCCCGAGCAGTACGCCCAGTTCCTGACCGATGCGCCGCGCTTCGAGCGGATGCTGACCGACGACGGGATCATCCTGATCAAGTTCTGGCTCGACATCTCGCGCAAGGAACAGGCGAAACGCCTGAAGGAACGCCGCGTCGATCCGCTGAAACGGTTCAAGCTGTCGTCGCTGGACGCCGAGGCCGAGGCGCGGTTCGACGCCTATTCCGACGCCCGCGACCGGATGCTGGACGAGACCGACCGCGCCTTCGCCCCCTGGACCATCATCGCCACCGACGACAAGAAGACCGCCCGGCTGAACCTGATCCGCCACATTCTGAAGATCCTCGACCACTGCGGCGAGGAGATCGCGGCCCCGGACCCCGACATCGTCCTCGACGCCGACAAGGCCAAGGGCAGGCTGGCGCGCTGAGCCGCCCCCCTTCTCTTTCGTCATTCCGGGCGCAGCGCAGCGGAGACCCGGAATGACGAAAGGGATCTTTGCCCTCATAATGACGCTGGTCCTTCAGCAAGGATTTCAACGCCTTGCCGGACCGGAGGACTCATCGACCTGACGCCCCTCCCGCGCGTGCTAGTCTGTCGCCCTTGCCGCCGTCGCCGGAGATTTCAGACGATTCAGACAAATTAGACTGTGTTTTTTCCTGAACGCCGCCGTCGCCGATTTCAGACTATTCAGACGATTCAGACTCTCTTTTTTCGTCCCGGCGTCTGAATCCGCCCCGGCAGGTGACGAACCGCCCTTCACCCCCTACCTACAGCCCATGACCGTTCACGCCGCCCCGCCCCCCCACCCTCGACGCCGCCGGCGTCGAGACCGACGAAGCCCTGTCGATCCTGAAGACGGCCCTGGCCGGCGCCGACGACGGCGAGCTGTTCCTGGAACGGTCCGAGAGCGAGAGCCTGGTGTTCGACGACGGCCGGCTGAAGTCCGCCGCCTATGACGCCACCGAGGGCTTCGGCCTGCGGGTCGTGGCGGGCGAGACCGCCGGCTACGCCCACGCCAACGAGATCTCGGCCGCCGCCCTGCGCCGCGCCGCCGACAGCGCCGCCCTGGCCAAGCAAGGCCACGCCGCCCGCGTCGCCGAGGGGCCGCGCGCCACCAATCAGCAGCTCTATGACGCGGTCGATCCCCTGGCCTCGCCCGCCTTCTCGGACAAGATCGCCCTGCTGGCCGAGATCGACGCCTGGGCCCGCGCCCGCGATCCCCGCGTGGTCCAGGTCTCGGCCTCCCTGGTCGGCGAGCGCCGCGCCATCGAGATCCTGCGCGCCGACGAACGGGTGGTGCGCGACGTCCGTCCCCTGGTCCGGCTGAACGTCTCCGTCACCGTCGAGCAGAACGGCAAGCGCGAGAGCGCCTCGTCCGGCGCCGGCGGCCGTGCGGGCTTCGAGGCCTGGGTGGCGCCCGAACGCTGGCAGGCCCAGGTGGACGAGGCCCTGCGCCAGGCCCTGGTCAATCTGGACGCCATCGACTGCCCGGCGGGCGAGATGGACGTGGTCCTGGGGGCCGGCTGGCCCGGCGTCCTGCTGCACGAGGCCATCGGCCACGGCTTCGAGGGCGACTTCCACCGCAAGGGCTCGTCGGTCTTCAACGGCATGATGGGCCAGCGGGTCGCCGCCCCCGGCGTCACCGTAGTGGACGACGGCTCCATCGCCGGCCGCCGCGGCTCCCTGTCGGTCGACGACGAGGGCACCCCCACCTCGCGCACCGTCCTGATCGAGGACGGCATCATGGTCGGCCTGATGCACGACCGGCTGTCGGCGCGTCAGCTGGGCGTCGCCGCCACCGGCAACGGCCGTCGCCAGTCCTTCGCCCACATGCCCATGCCGCGCATGACCAACACCTTCATGGAGGGCGGTAAGGACTCCAAGGCCGACATGATCGCCAATACCAAGCGCGGCCTCTACGCCGCCAACTTCTCGGGCGGC
Source organism: Brevundimonas sp. EAKA (assembly GCF_000698025.1). Lineage (NCBI taxonomy): Bacteria > Pseudomonadati > Pseudomonadota > Alphaproteobacteria > Caulobacterales > Caulobacteraceae > Brevundimonas > Brevundimonas sp. EAKA. Next base: position 13,343 of record NZ_JMQR01000019.1, read on the forward strand.
CAGGTGGACATCACCAACGGCAAGTTCGTCTTCCAGTGCAACGAGGCCTATCTGATCGAGGACGGGGTCATCACCGCGCCGGTGCGCGGCGCCACCCTGATCGGCGACGGCGCCACGGCCCTGACCAAGATCCAGATGATCGGCGACGACTTCGCCTTCGACCCCGGCGTCGGCGTCTGCGGCAAGGCCGGTCAGGGCGTCCCCGTCGGCATCGGCCAGCCCTCGCTGAAGATGGGCGGCCTGACCGTCGGCGGCACGGCGGTCTGAACAGGCCGGAACCCTAATCGCCGAGCGCGTGTTTCCTCGCCACACTGGAGAGGAAACACCATGCCCACCGAACGCACTGTCGAACACCCTGACGGCCGGGTCGAACGGATCACCGAGAACGATCCCGCCGCAGCCCCCGTCGTCGTCGAGAGCCGTCGCGGCGGCGGCCTGGGCGGCGTCGTCGCCCTGATCATCGGCCTGGCCCTGGTCGGGCTGATCGGCTGGTTCCTGATCAACATGAACCGCAACGACGCCGTCGAGTCGAACGCCATCGCCGGAGCCGCAGACAGCGTCGGCGGCGCGGCTGAGAACATCGGCGACGCCGCTCGCGACGCGGTCCCGAACCGCCAGGCCCCGGCCAACTGAAGACCACAGGCTCTCCGCCCCGCAGGGTGGAGAGCCTGTAAATATTACAGGTCTGTATACTTACCAAACCAAGTACAGTCTAATGAATACCCTGTAATGATGTCGCCGATTTAATCCACCTTTCCGCCTTGTAACTGGAGAATAATGCGGCGGATCGGCACACCTCTCGCCAACAAACCGAGGGGAAGATCGATGACGAAGGCCTTACTTCTGGGCGGTACAGCCCTGCTCTTTACGGCGGGCGCCGCCTTCGCTGGCGACGAACCGCAGGTGGCTCAGGCGCCGGTGCCGACCGGACCGGTCAGCCAGGCGCCCCTGGCCGACGCCGCCCAGCGCGGGGTGCTGGTCTTCACGCCCGCCTTCTTTCTCGCTCAACAGCCCAACACCGCGCTCGACATGGTCAACCGGGTGCCCGGCTTCGACCTGGACGACGGCACCGGCGCGCGCGGCTTTGAGGGGGCGGTGGGCAATGTCCTGATCGGCAACGCCCGGCCGGCCTCCAAGAACGACACCGGCTCCAACGTGCTCAGCCGCACCCCGGCCCGTCAGGTCGAGCGGATCGAGCTGATCCGGGGCGGCGCGCCCGGCATCGACATGCAGGGGTTCTCGGTGGTGGTGAACGTCATCCTGAAGAAGGAGACCAGCCGCCAGTCGATCCTGACCTGGAACACCACCCAGTTCGAGGGATCGGGCCAGGACCTGTACGGCGGCAGCTACCAGTTCACGGCCCGCAGCGGCGACCGCAGCTGGGGCGTCACCCTGTCCGACGGCGTCAGCATGAGCGATTCCAACGGCCCCGGCCGCCTGATCCGCCGCGACGCCTCGGGCAATGTGCTGCGCGACGAGCTCACCGACACCGACGGCTATGGCGGCGGAAACTCGATCCGCGGGACCTACGCCGGCCCGCTCGCGGGCGGCAAGGTCGATCTGACCGCCCGCTACGGGATCAACGACTGGCAGGGCTACAACACCAGCCGATCCGCCACCGCCTTCCGCGAAAGCCTGGACAGCGAGGACAGCGACAGCGGCGAGTTCGGCGTGACCTGGGAGCGTCCCCTGAACGACCGTTTCAAGCTGGAAACCCGGCTGATGCACGAGTTCGGCAGCTGGGACGGGGTCTCGACCTACAACGTGCTGAACAACGGCGTGGACGCCCCCGAACAGGTCTTCGCCTATTCCGGCGAAAGGTCAGAGACCATCCTGCGCGCCCTGGTCCGCCACGAGCGCTCGCCGAAGCTGACGATCGAGACCGGCGGCGAGATCGCCTACAACATGCGCCAGGCCGACCAGGCCTATACCGAGGGCGGCGCGCCCATTCCCCTGCCCAGCGCTTCGGTCAAGGTCGAGGAGACGCGCGGCGAGGCCTTCTCCAAGGGCACATGGCGGCTGCACCCCGACCTGACGCTGGAGGCCGGCCTGCGTCTGGAAGCCTCGACCATCAGCCAGTCCGGCGACGCCGACCAGGAGAAGAGCTTCTTCTTCGCCAAGCCCCGCTTCATGGCCACATGGACGCCGATGCCGAACAACCAGCTGCGCCTCCGCTTCGAACGCGAGCTGGGCCAGCTGGACTTCTCCGACTTCGCCGCCTCGGCCGACCTGGAAGAGGAGAACGTCTATGGCGGCAACGTCGATCTGGAGCCGGAGCAGCGCTGGATCTCGGAACTGACCTACGAACGCCGCTTCTGGGGCGAGGGCGTCGTCTCCATCGGCTATCGCCACGACGAGATCATCGACGCCATCGACCGGATCCCCCTGGCCGGCGGTCTGTCGGCGGTGGGCAATATCGGCGAGGGCACGCTGGACCGGCTGTCGCTGAATGTGACCCTGCCGCTGGACAAGCTGGGCGCGCCGGGCGCCCGCTTCACCTTCAAGAACGACTGGAACAAGACCGCCGTCACCGACCCGACGACGGGCGAAGAACGGCCCATCTCGGGTGTTCGGGCCACCCAGGCCAATATCGGCATCGAGCAGGACATCACGCGCTGGAAGCTGCAGTGGGGCGTGAACTGGCTGCCCTATCTGGGCCAGCCCAACTATTCGCCGGATCAGGTCTCCAGATGGCGCGGCACGGACTATTTCGAGATGTTCGCCGAGTACAAGCCGAGCCCGACCCTGGCGATCCGCGCCCAGCTGAACCTGTGGGACGACTTCACGAACAGCCGGACGGTTTTCGCCGACCGCGAGACCCGCGCCGTGGCCTTCATCGAGGACAGCACGGTCGATCCCCGCACCTTCGTCTCGATCCGGGTCCGCAAGACCTTCTGAGGCGAAGGCCATTTCCAAACAAAAAAGGCGGCGTCCGTGAGGACGCCGCCTTTCTCATGTCGGGCCTTGAGGATCAGCCGGTGGTGGAGGTTCGCGGCGCAGCGATATTGCCGTCTTCCTGGCCTCTATCGCTCAACGTGGGGCCGGGATGACCGTCGCCGTCGTTAGCTCCATGCGACCAGCCCTTGATGAAGAAGCTGACAACGATGAAGGCGACGCCGATGCCCATGCCCCACAGCCCCAGCATGCTGAACACCTCCAGCGAGGTGCGCAGGGCCAGACCGGGGTCCAGCACCTGTCCGCCGACGGTCTCCGTACCCGCCAGGCCAGCGATCCAACCGCCGACATACTGAGCGATTGAACTGGCCAGGAACCAGACCGCCATCATGAAGCTGACCACCTTGGCCATCGACAGTTTGGTGATCTCCGACAGGCCGACCGGCGACAGGAAAAGTTCGCCCGTCGTGTGGAACAGATAGAGCAGGCCCAGCAGCAGCAGAGGCATCTGGAAGGCCGAGTCGGCCATGCCAGCGCCCCACACCACGATCATGAAGCCCAGACCGACCTGAAGCAGGCCCAGGCCGAACTTCATCGTCGGATTGGGGTCCAGCTTGCGCTTGGCCAGGAAGGCCCACAGCGCGGCCATGATGGGGGCGAAGATCAGGATGAAGCCCGCATTGAAAGACTGAGTCTGGGCGGCGGTGATCGTCGCGTCGATCCAGAAACCGCTCGGCGTGATGCCAGCGGCGGCCAATTGGGCGGGCGTTCCGACTGTGACCCCGAGGAACTGGAAGGCCTGCGGCGTGATGCTCAGGTCCACGTTACGATCAGCAAACAGATTCAGCGACGTGCCGGCCTGTTCGAACAGGGTGAAGAACACCACCGATCCGAAGATCAGCACCATCGCCAGCATCATCCGCTCGCGCTGAGCTTTGCTTTCGCAGACCTTGACGATGACGTAGAGGATGAACAGCAGCGAGGCGACCGTCGCGGCGCCCAGGACCCAGCCGACCAGAGCGTTTCGCTGGACCATGAACCAGACGACGCCGACACTCAGGGTGCTGAGCAGATAGATCGACCATTCGCGGTTGATCGGTCCCAGCAACGGCTTCTTCAGATCAGCGTCGGCCGGCGGCTCGCCCTTGCCTTGCAGCAGCGGCTTGCCGAGCATGAAGACGACCCAACCCAGCGCCATGCCGATGCCGGCCAAGCCGAAGCCCGCCCACCAGCCGACAGTCTGCCCGAGAAGCCCGCAGAGCACGGCGGCCCAGAAGGCCCCCAGGTTGATGCCGTAATAGTAGAGGGTAAAGCCGGAATCCCGGCGTGGGTCGCCCTGCGGATAAAGCTGTCCCACGATCGTCGAAATGTTCGGCTTCAGGAAACCGACCCCCATGATGATCAGGGAAATCGCCAGGTAGAAGACGTTTACGCCCGCCATGTCGCGGGTAGCCTCGATCTTGTACTCGGCGGTCGGAATGACGGCCGGCAGAGTCGAGGTCGCGGGCAGGTTCTGAATGGCGATGCCGTTTTCGGCAGGTTCGAACTTGTACTTCTGGCCGTCGATGACGATCGCGACGTCACGGGCCGCACCACGGCCTTCGGCGTCGATCTGGTAGGTCTGACCGGCGTAGGTCAGGGTTTCTGTCGCCGGGCGTCCCTCGAAGGCCATCATGCCGTGACCAGCGACCAGCAGCAGAGCGCCGAAAGCTACGGCCTTGCGCGTGCCAATGAAGCGGTCGGCCATGATGCCGCCCAGCAGGGGCAGCAGATACACCAGAGACGTGTAGGAGCCGTAGGTCGAGCCCGCCATCGAGTCGTCGAACAGGAAGTGCTGCGTCAGGAAGAAGATCAGGATGCCGCGCATGCCGTAGTAGGAGAACCGCTCCCACATCTCGGCGAAGAAGAGGATGATCAGGCCCCGCGGATGGTGTTTGAGGATCTGCATCAGCACCGGCACGCCGGTGGCGAAGGTGATGATCAGTCCAAGGGCGACGACGATGTTCATACCGACCTCCCCCAATGTGCATGCAGGCGTCGCGTAAGTCGCGCTGTCCCCAAGTCCGTCGCTGTCAACGGCTCACTCCCAACTGCCGCGCCGCAACTGGGCGCGCGAAAGGGGCATACCCAGCACAGCAGGCAAATGCGAACAAGTGTTAAGGCTGTCGCGCCCCCTCCCTTCACTGTCTGACAAAGGCCACTTTGGCCCGGCCTCTGCACTGTGCGCCCTCGAGCAGCAGTCCCGGTTTCATTATGGGAAGGAGCGCCGATGTCCGTGCGACCCATCCGCAGATCCGACTACGAGGCCCTGAACAGGCTGCATCGTCAGGTCGGGTGGCCGGAGCGATCGCAGGCGGGGTGGCGCTGGCTGGAGGACAATCCGGCGCGCCGCGACATCGACGCGCCCTTCGGCTGGGTCGTCGCCGATCGGCGGGACGAACCGGTCGCCATGCTGGGCAATCTGATCCAGAGATTCTGCAAGGACGATGAAAGCCTGTACGCGGCGACGGGCTTTTCCATCATCGTGCCGCCGGAACGCACCGGCGCCAGCCGCTGTCTGATCAAGGCGATCCTGGCTCAGCCCGACCTGTTCGCCTGCTATACGCTGAACGCCAATCCCCGCGCGGCGCCGCTTTATCGGCTGTTCGGCCTCAAGCCGGGGCCGACGGAGACCCACGCCCTGAAACTGTCCTGGATGGTGGATCCGCTGACCTGTCTGAAGGGTCGACTGCTGCGGCGTCTGCTGGGCGGGATTTCGGCGGAGCAGGCCCGACGTCTCGGCGAGCCCCTGATGAACGCACGCCTGTTCCAGCCTCCACGCCTGCAATTGCCGGACGACGTCGTCGTGCTGCGCGATGTCAGGGAAAACTCGCCCTATGCCGACTTCTGGCGTGCGCTGACGGCCGAGGGGCGGCTGCTGGCGGACCGGGGGCCCGAGATCATGGCGTGGCGCCTGGCCGACCCGGACCAGACCTTGCCCCCCATCCTGCTGGGGCGGATGCGCGACGGACGACTGGTGGGGACGGCGACGGCGATGATGACCAAGACCAGCCCGATCGAACCGCCGTGCCTCGACATCATCGATCTGACGGCGCTGCAGACGGACCCCGAAGCGATCGAAGTCCTGGCGGGCGTCCTGATCGACAATGCGCGGGCGCTGGGCGCGGCCAAGGTGCGGTTGCCGGTGACCAATCCGGACATCCTGGACCATCTGGGCGCCCTGCCGCCCAAGGCGCGGCGCGAAGGCGGCTGGGGGCATTGTCACGCGCGCGTCGATGACCCGGTCCTGGCTGAAACCTGGGCGCCGACGCCGTTCGACGGCGACTACGCCGTCTGCGCCCGCCCCGTGCCTCAACCCCGCGCCCGGCGCGCGCCGGTCCGCGCCTCAGCGGTCCAGGGTGGGTTCTGGAAGGCCTGACCCCGACCGGCCGGCGGGAAATTCCGGCTTCAGGGACGCGCCTTCAGCGCGTCGCGAATCTCGACCAGCAGGGATTCGATCGGCGTGGGGGCCGAGGGCGCCGGATCGGGCTTGGCCGCCTCCTGGCGCCGCATGCTGTTGACGCCCTTGACCACCAGGAAGACCACGAAGGCGACGATCAGGAATTGGATCACGGTGTTGGCGAAGGCGCCGTACTGAATCGCCACCTTCTCGACCGCCTCGGTCGCCGGATTCTCGCGCCGCAGCACCCATTCCAGTTCGGAAAAGTCGATGCCGCCGGTCAACAGGCCGATGGGGGGCATGACGACCTGATCGACCAGGCTCTTGACGATGCCGTTGAAGGCCGCGCCGATGATCACCCCGACCGCCAGATCGACGACGTTCCCCTTGACCGCGAACTCGCGGAACTCGGACAGCAGGCTCATTCGCAAACTCTCTTGGCAGTCAGGACGTGGAAATTCAGGCGTCGCCGGACGCGTTCAGACGCTCGCGCAGTTCCTTGCCGCTCTTGAAGAAGGGCACGGCCTTGGCCGGCACCTCGACCGTCTCGCCGGTGCGCGGATTGCGACCCAAGCGCGCCGGACGGGACCGCACCGAAAAGGCGCCGAAGCCGCGCAACTCGACCCGGCCGCCCTCGGACAAGGCCCCGGTCATCTTGCCGAGGATGACATTCACCAGCCGCTCCACCTCCGCATGGGTCAGGTGGGTGTTCTCGGCCGCCAGCTTTTCGATCAGTTCAGACTTGATCATCAGGGCCCCTGCCAGCTCGCGATCGACAGGCCAGCGCTCGCCGACGATCCAGAAGCCGCACACTAACCCTCGCTCGCCGCGTGAAAAAGCCCTTATCCGCCAAGGAGGGGCGGCATTCGCATGATTTATGTCCGGTTCCGCTCATGCCGGTGCGCCAAAAAGAGAAAAGGGCGGCGGGATCGCTCCCGCCGCCCTCATCTTTTTTACGCTACCGCGGAGCGCGCGGCGCTCCGCAGCTTGAGCGCCTACTCCTTGGTGCCGGCGTTCTTCAGCGCGGCGCCCAGGATGTCGCCCAGAGAAGCGCCCGAGTCGGACGAGCCGAACTGTTCGATGGCTTCCTGTTCGTCCTTCATTTCCAGCGCCTTGATCGACACCGAGACGCGGCGCGAGGCCTTGTCCACGGCGGTGATCATGGCGTCGACGCGGTCGCCGACGGCGAAGCGTTCCGGACGTTGCTCGTTACGGTCGCGCGACAGGTCCGACTTGCGGACGAAGGCCGTGACCGGCGCGTCGTCTTCACCGAACTTGACCTCGATGCCGCCCGACTCGATCGACGAGACGGTGACGGTGATCTGCTGGCCGCGGCGATAGGTGTCGCCCTCGCCGATCGGATCGCCGCCCAGCTGCTTGATGCCCAGCGAGACGCGTTCCTTCTCGACGTCGACGTCCAGGACCTTGGCCTTGACCATCTCGCCCTTGCGGTAGCGCTGGATGGCTTCTTCACCCGAGACCGACCAGTCGAGGTCGGACAGGTGGACCATGCCGTCGATGTCGTTGTCCAGGCCGATGAACAGGCCGAACTCGGTGGCGTTCTTGACTTCGCCCTCGACGGTCGAGCCGATCGGGTTGTTGGCGACGAAGGCGTCCCACGGATTGTCCTGAGCCTGTTTCAGGCCCAGCGAGATGCGGCGCTTGGAGGCGTCGACGTCCAGGACGACCACGTCCACTTCCTGAGAGGTGGAGACGATCTTGCCCGGATGGACGTTCTTCTTGGTCCAGGACATTTCCGAGACGTGCACCAGGCCCTCGACCCCGGCTTCCAGCTCCACGAAGGCGCCGTAGTCGGTGATGTTGGTGATGCGGCCCGTGTACTTGGCGCCGACCGGATACTTGGCTTCCACGCCGTCCCAGGGGTCCGACTGCAGTTGCTTCATGCCCAGCGAGATACGTTGGGTGTCCGGGTTGATCTTGACGATCTGGACCTTGACGGTGTCGCCGACGGCGAGAACCTGCGACGGGTGCGAGACGCGCTTCCACGACATGTCGGTGACGTGCAGCAGGCCGTCGATGCCGCCCAGGTCCACGAACGCGCCGTAGTCGGTGATGTTCTTGACCACGCCTTCGCGGACTTCGCCCTCTTGCAGCTGGCCGACCAGCTCGGTGCGCTGTTCGGCGCGGGCTTCTTCCAGGATGGCGCGACGCGAGACGACGATGTTGCCGCGCGGACGGTCCATCTTCAGGATCTGGAACGGTTGTTCCTTGCCCATCAGCGGGCCGACGTCGCGCACCGGACGGATGTCCACCTGCGAGCCGGGCAGGAAGGCCGAGGCGCCGCCCAGGTCGACGGTGAAGCCGCCCTTGACGCGACCGACGATGGCGCCGTTGACCGGCTGGCCTTCGGCGAACACGACTTCCAGACGGGTCCAGGCTTCTTCGCGGCGGGCCTTGTCACGGCTGATGACGGCTTCGCCCAGGGCGTTCTCGACGCGCTCCAGGTAAACCTCGACGTTGTCGCCGACCTTCGGCAGCTTGGCGTCTTCGCCCTGGCCGAATTCGCGCATCGAGATGCGGCCTTCGGTCTTCAGGCCGACGTCGATGATGACGATGTCTTTTTCGATGCCGACGACGCGGCCGTGAACGACCTGGCCTTCGCCGAAGTCGCGACCCTGAAGCTGTTCGTCGAGCAGCGCCGAGAAGTCGTCGCGCGTGGGATTGAGAGTATCAGACATGAAGCTCTGGTGTTTCCGGTAGGGCTGTGGCGCGCGACCGAACGGCCCCGCGCGAGGTGGACGCCCCTCACACAGCAAAGCGCTGCGCCGAGGCGAGAGGAAAAGATAGGCAGGTCGTCAGGATGCGAGGCCGTTCAGAACGATCAAAACGCCCGCGGAAGCCGAGGATGGACGCGTTGGATTTGCGAAACCGGTCAGAGACCGTGTTTCACGCGCGCCGCCTCGACGATACGGCGGGCCGCATCGAAGGCCGCCTCTATACCCATGTCGGTGGTATCCAGCAAGACCGCGTCTTCGGCCTGGACCATCGGCGCCGCGCCGCGACCGGCGTCGCGCTCGTCCCGGCGCTGAATGTCGGCCAGCATGTCGTCGAAGCCGATGTCGAAACCCCGCGCCGTCAACTGTTTCCAGCGGCGGTCGGCGCGGACCCGGGGCGTGGCGGTGACGAACAGTTTGGCCGGGGCGTCCGGGGCGATCACCGTGCCGATGTCGCGGCCGTCCAGCACGGCGCCCCCCGCCTGGGCCGCAAAGGCCTGCTGCAGGTCCAGCAGGGCGGCGCGCACGCCGGGATGGCCGGCGACACGGCTGGCCGCCTCGCCCGCCTCGCCGGTGGTCAAGCGGGGATCTTCAGACACGTCGGCGGCGTCCAAGGATCGAGCGACCTGGGTCGCGGCCGCCTCGTCGTCCAGCGAACCGCCGGCCTCAAGCAGTTTGACGCCCACGGCGCGGTACAGCAGGCCGGTGTCCAGGTGCGGCAGGCCATAGGTTTGCGCCAGCCGCGCGGCGATGGTGCCCTTGCCCGAGGCGGCCGGGCCGTCGACAGCGATGATCAGCGACATCAGGCGGCGGAGTCCACGCGAACGGGGGCGAGGCGAAGGCCCAGGGCCTGCATCACCTTGAAAATGGTCGAAAGCTCGGGCCGCCCCTCCTCGCTGAGCGCCCGATAGAGGGCCGTGCGCGACAGGTCCGCGTCCCGCGCCATCTGGGTCATGCCCTTGGCCCGGGCGACGACGCCCAGGGCGTTGGTGATGATGCGCGGATCGCCGAGCTCGGCGGCGGACTCGAACGAAGCCACCAGAAACTCCTCGACCGCCTCAGGCGTATCGAGGAAGTCGGCCGCGTCGAAGGGAACAGTTTCAATCGGCATGTCTCAACTCTCTCGCCAGAAGCAACGCCGCCTCGATGTCCCGCTTTTGAGACGACTTGTCGCCGCCTCCGAGCACGACGACCCAGGTGCGGTTCCGCTGAAACACATACACCCGATAGCCAGGGCCGACGTCGATCCGCAGTTCGCTGACGCCCTCGCCTACGGGCTTGACGTCGCCCCAGTGTCCAAACTGAAGCCGGGTCAGCCGGTCGGCGATCCTGGCCAGCGCCCGAGCATCTCGCAGTCTTGAACGCCAGCTCACGAACTGCGGTGCCAGTTCTAACGCAACCCGCTCACTGTCGTCTATAGGCGACATTTCGTCAAGCGATCCGCCCGCCCAGGCCGTTCATCATTTCGACGAAGCCAGGGAAGCTGGTGGCGATCATGCCGGGTTCGTCGACCGAGACCGGCTGATCGGCGGCCAGGCCCAGGACCAGGTGGCTCATGGCGATGCGGTGATCGTGGGCGGTGTGGACGGTCCCGCCGCCCGTCACCGTGGCGGCGCCCGTGACGATGAAGCCCTCGGGCTCCTCCTCGACCTGGACGCCGCAGGCGCGCAGGCCCTCGACCATCAGCGAGATCCGGTCGCTTTCCTTGACCCGCATTTCGCCCACGCCGCGCATGACGGTGACGCCGTCGGCGAAGGCAGCTGTCGCGGCCAGGATCGGATATTCGTCGATCATCGAGGCGGCGCGGGCTTCCGGCACGACCACGCCCTTCAGGGCCGAATGGCGGGCGGTGATGTCGCCGACGTCCTCGCCGCCGGCCTGACGCCGGTTCGATATGGTCAGGTCGGCGCCCATTTCGAGCCAGGTGTCGAACAGACCAGTGCGCAGGGGGTTCAGCATCACCCCCTCGACCGTCACCACCGAGCCCGGAACCACCAGGCCCGCCGCCAGCGGGAAGGCGGCGGAAGACGGATCGCCCGGCACGGCGACGAAGGTTCCGCTCAGAGCCTGACCGCCCTTCAGGGTGACCTTCCAGCCCTCGCCCATCTCTTCCACCCCGACTTCGGCGCCGAAGGCGCGCAGCATCCGTTCCGTATGGTCGCGGCTCTTTTCCGGCTCCGTCACCGAGGTGACGCCCTGGGCGTTCAGCCCGGCCAGAAGTATGGCCGACTTGACCTGGGCCGAGGCCACGGTCTGCACATAGTCGATCGCCGTCAGGGTTCCGCCGGTCAGGGCGACCGGAAGCCGGTCCTCGGCCGCCAGCCAGCCGAACCGGGCGCCCATGTCCGCCAGCGGCCGGGTGACGCGCTTCATCGGCCGCTTCCGCAGCGAGCCGTCGCCGTCGAAGGTCGCCATCAGCGGATAGCCGGCGGCCGCCCCCATCAGCAGGCGCACCCCGGTGCCCGCGTTGCCGCAGTCGATCACGGACTGGGGCGTCTTGAAGCCCCCCGCCCCTTCGATCCGCCATTTGCCGTCGCCGGTCCGCTGGACCCTGGCGCCGAAGGCTTCGACCGCGCGGGCGGTGGCCAGGACGTCGTCGCCTTCCAGCAAACCCTCGACCTCGGTGACGCCGGCGGCCATGCCGCCCAGAATCATCGAGCGGTGTGACATCGACTTGTCGCCGGGCGCGCGAACCGTTCCGGCAAGGGCGTCAGAGCGTCTGGAAGTCAGTTGGGACGGCATAATCACCCGCTTCAGGCTGCGTTCGCGAAAGGGCCGCGCGGGCGGCGCGAAAGACAGCTTTTGACAGCGGCTCCTAGGGGTGGCAAGGGACCGCCCCGAATTCAACCCGTTGAAGGTTCCAAACGTGGCCAATCCCGAACTGGGCGCCAAACAGGTTTGCCCGAACTGCCAGGCTAAGTTCTACGACCTGAACCGCCGCCCCGCACACTGCCCCAAATGCGCGACCGACTTCGATCCCGAAGAGGCGCTGAAGCTGCGCAGCCGTCGCGTGCGTCCCGGCTATCCCGCCGACGACGAAGAGACCGAAGATCAGGTCAAGGACAAGAAGGCCGAGTCCGACGAGGACGAGGAAGAAGAGATCCGGGCTCCGGAGATCGACGAGGAGGGCCATGAGCCGATCCTGACGCCCGACGACGATGACGACGACGCCCCCGCTGACGCTTCCGAAGAAGCCGGCATGGGCGCCACCGACGGCGACGACGACCTGGCCGACGACGATGACGACTCCGTGCCGTTCATCGAAGACGACGACGATGACTCCATCGAGGACGAGATCGCCAAGCCGTCGCGCGACGACGACTGATCTTTCTTGTTGCGTCCGCCGCATTTCCCGCTAGGAACTGCGGCGGACGGTCGATTTCAGCCCTCTTTTGGTTTGAAATCGCTGTGTTTTTTCGCACCCGGAACCGATGCGAAAATAAATGTCGAAACGGGCTTGATCGCAAAAAAGCTCTGACATAGGTTCCGCCGCCTCGCCGGGGGCCATCGCAAGATGAACCGGGCGGACCAGACCGCAAGGTCCGGGGCTTTAGCTCAGTTGGTAGAGCGCTTGCATGGCATGCAAGAGGTCAGCGGTTCGACTCCGCTAAGCTCCACCAATTTTTCAAGGGGTTAGCAGGAAACTGCTAACCCCTTGTTCGTTCTGGGTAGCACATGGGTAGCAAACCGCGTTCTGCGAAATAGTTTCAGGCGGGGGCGGTTTCAGGGGGTTCGTGGCCGCTTCGCGGCGTTTTTCCGGGTTCCACGGGCCGCACGATTCGCGACCAGGGTTGGGCCGGCGCATTCCCCGCTACATGCACCTTTGGGACGTCCGGCACTGACGATGCCGCGCTCGCCTTCCCTCGCGCTCCAACCCACGCCGCTGAGGGTTGAGATCGCAACGCAAGCCGATATGCTGACAGCTGGCTGATCCGGCCATGCCGTCCACAATGGCGAAGCTCACGGGCAGGAACCATCGATACCCCCGTCAGAACCCTTCCAGGTGCGCGGGCCTAGTGGACACGTCGCTCCAAGCACCGTCGGAACGGTTTAATGCGTATTCAATTCACGGATCTGTCGCGGCCCAAGCAGGCCGCAAAAAATCTCGCGCGTCTCGCGGGAGCGCCGTCGCTGTCCAACGTTCAGGCCTCTCTCGCGCAGTGTCTCGGTTACCGGGACTGGCACGACTTCTCGATGAACCCCGGGCCGGACAATCCTGTCGATCCAGCGGGTCCTGAAATTCCCCGGATCATCTCGGAACTGTCTGACCTCACCGGGCTGCGGGACTCCGACGTCCAGTACGCCACTTCCAGAGCACGGCTGTTCGGGTCCTCTCCATGGACGCTGGATGCGCAGTTGGATCTTCGGGCCAGGCTATGGCGGCAACGCCTGTTCGGGCCAGCGGAACGCGGAAGGCCCGGCACGGTCGTCCGGGACAAGGCCGACGGCCGAACAGCGGCCTATCTGCTGATCCCCGGTCGACCCACCACCATTCTGCTGGACGCGGGCCGAGCGACACGCGCGGATTTCGAGGTGATCACGCCCCGGTCCCCGCTGCCTGATTTCATCCCCTCGCGCCTCTGGCTGCCCTACGGCTTCTGGACCCTGACGGACGGGTCCGAGGTTCTGTTCTCCAGGGACTACTACCCGCTCTGGCGAGTCCACGACGGTCAGATCAACCGCGTTGATCCGTGGTTATACATCGAGGGGAAAACGGCTGAGTCTCATTTCACGCCGCCGCGCAGCAGCGTCTGGTCTTCGGGCGTCGCAAGGGAGACCGCCCTCGCCCGAATGGCGCAGCATCGCATCGCCGATGTTCCTCGACTGGCCGACATCATGGCGCATCTGATCGAACCGGATATCGAGTCCTTCGGTCCCGCCGTCTCCCGGCTGCACAGGCGTTCGTATCCCGACGCCGTCGTGCCTCCATTCGCCAGGATGAACGAGCGACTTCGCTACGATTGATCCGGCCGGCCGGACGGAAGGCCTAGTCCGCAACCGTCCTTCTGGCTTCCACCAACGCCTTCATGTCGACTTTCGACTGCTCGATCGCCGCCTGCACCGCGTCCAGGTTTCTCATCTGGATCTGGGCGCGGGCAGGCGGCAGATCCGGTAGGTCCAGGTTCATCCGCCGGATGAAGTAGTAGGCCATAGAGAGCCGAACCTCGATTTCGCGGCACCCGTCCGTCATATGATAATCGAGTTCGATGGCCCGCCGCTTCTCTGCATCCAGTCCTGCGTGCGCGCAGAGCTCGAGCGTGATCGTCCGGCTCCATTCGACGTCGTCCTCGATTTCGTAGACCGCAGGTTCCAGCGGCCCGACTTCGTCGATCCGGGTCAGGACGAAGTCCCTGAAGTCTTCCCGCTCGCAACACCAGGCCCGCGCATGCCAGCGATACCCGTCGAAGGCCAGGGCGTGGGGCGCGATCCGGCGCCAGCGTGAACTGGACAGGGACTGGTAGCGGATAGCCAGCGCCTGCCGCTGGCGGATCGCCTTCAGGATACTGCGAAGCAGGGTCTCGTCGACATGCCTGACGATCTCGGGCGCCATGTCGACGGGAGGGAGGTCCCGGAACCAGACATCCTCCCGCTGGAGGGCGCCGGTGAGCAGCGCCCTGAGTTGGAGAAGAAGGCGATTGGCGGAGACGCGCAGAAACTGCGGCCGCATGTTCGCGGAAGGAAGGAAGCCCTTCTCGGTGGAGTCATAGACGATGTTGTCGCCAGCGATGTCCCGGTAGTTCCGCAGGTCCACCGAGGCCTGGGGCGTGGAGATGTCGAAGGTGGTTTCCAGATCGCGCCGGTTCAGCCGGCCTTCCCAGAACAGCTTCCACTCCATGAACTCGAACCGGCGGATCTGTGGCCAGGATCGGCGCTCGGTTTCATCAGCCATCAAAAACACCCCTATCGTCTCTTGACGGGTATCAAAACTCGACCCATGTAGTTTCTAAGCGGGTCGGGAATCACCATCGCCTGCTTTGGGCTGCAGGGCAATGTCCCGCTCGGAGGCTGAAGTGGATCACGAATACGCCGTCCTGGGCGGCATCAACCGGGCAAGGATCGGACAGGTGATCGGCACGATCGCCGCCGCGGTCTCGTCCGCCTTGGTCGCGCTGCTGCTGGCGGCGGTCGATCTGGCCAAGATGATGGGATTCGGCGATCTCGTGCCGACCGTGCTCCTGCCGCCGATCGGCGCCGGCCTGGTGTTCGCCGCGCTTTACTGGCTGTTCAGCCGCCACGCCTGGCGACATCCGTGGTTCGCGGCCGGGCTCGGCGTTCCGGACCTTCGGGGGCGCTGGAAGGTCGCCGGCCAATCGATCAATCCGGACCAGACCCATGGCGACGCCTGGTCGGGCCAGATCATCATCACACAGACGTGGGACCGGATCCGCGTCCGCCTCAAGACCCCCCAGTCCGGTTCCAACAGCCTGACCGCCGCCCTCATCCGGGACGAGGCGGACGGCTACCGCCTCTTCTACAGCTACCGCAACGACCCCCGCATCGACGCTCCCGAACTCAAGGGCCATCGGGGCTACGCCGAGATGACCTTCGACGCCGACCTGAAGACGGCCGAAGGCGAATATTTCAACGGTCTGGGCCGCTTCACCTTCGGCACCATGACGCTCACCAAGGAGGGCTGAAATGCCGATCAACATCAATGACCGGCTGACCCGGCTCAACAACCGCCGCAAAGGCATGGACCGGCTGGGCCGCCTGACCGAAGCCGCTCAACTCGATGTCGTTCGCAAGAGCGTCCACAGCGAGGCCTGGCAACGCCGGGCCTCCACGGGCCAGCCCAACACGCGCTATGCGCTCGGCGCCATGCAGGAAGTCGATCCGGACTACACCCGCATCAGCAAGGAGACGGCCGAACGCGTCGCCGGCCAGCTCAAGTCCGGCCTGACCGCCCGCGGCTTCACCGTCGACTGGCGGCTGCAGGGGTCCGTGCCGCTCAACGTCCACATCCGCGGCGTCAGCGACGTCGATCTGCTGAAGCTGGACACCAATTTCAAAACCTACACCTCTTGGGGAGCGATGAGCCAGGCGGGGCGCTACACGGGCACCGCCACGGCCGCGACTTCGGTGGGCTCGCTCCTCAATCTTCGCCGGGAATCCGAAACGATCCTGAAGGCCAAATACCCGGCCGCGACGGTCGACTGCTCGGGCAACAAGGCCATCAAGATCTTCGGCGGCTCGCTCGCCAGACCGGTCGATGTGGTGCCCTCCCACTGGTTCGACAACTACGACTACCAGACCAGCGGTCAGGAGCATGACCGCAGCGTCACCATCCTCGACAAGTCCGTGCCGACCACCATCGACAACCTGCCCTTCCTGCACATCAAGAAGATCAGCGACCGGTGCGATCACGCGCTCGGCGGTGTCCGCAAGGCCATCCGCCTGTGCAAGAACGTCAAGAACGACGCTGAGGAAGAACGGGGCGTGAAAATCGCCCTGTCGAGCTTCGACATCGGCGCCACCATATTCCACGCGGATCTCGCCGCGCTGCGCGTCGGCGCCTCCTACGAACTGGCGATCCTGGCCGAGGTCCAGCGTCACCTCGACCACCTGACGATGAACGAGAGTCACGCCAAGACCCTGCGGGTCCCGGACGGTTCACGGGCGATCTTCGACACGCCCGAGAAGCTTTCGGCGCTGCGGACGCTGTCGGTCGAGATGGACGAACTCGCCAAGGCCGTGGCGACCGAACAGGGCAAGGTCGTGATGAAGTCTCTTGGCGTCTCGACCTATGACGCCCGCCGCATCCTGAACGAAGCCTACATCCCCTATCTCTGAAAGGACCAACACAATGGCCAAGTCTTCAAAAACCTTCCCGATCGGCCGCAACGCCTCCAACGGCCGGCTCGTCCCGGTCGCGGTGGCCAAGGCTCGGCCGGCGAGCCACGTCGTCGAGCGGATGCCCAAGCCCGGTCGTGGCGACAGCTGAGGCACAGACCGTCTCCAAGCGCTTCAGCGCCATTCCAGGCGTTGCAGCCGGTCCCGGCACGGTTCCGCGGATCAAGCTCCGCTGGGCTGCCTGAGGGACCGTGTGCCAAGCTCGTTCGGAGCGACGCCGTCTTTGTGCCGGGCCATCGAGAGGGCCCGGTGAGCGATCCGCCGCCGAGGCCTGTGGCCGCCATGCGAAGCGAAACCCTTGTCGGCGTGCCCGCGAGTTGCTCTCTGGGGTCGATGGCCAAATACGATCCGCTCCGTGACTATCTCCTGCGCCAGCGCGCCGCCGAGGTCGATCTCAGCTTCCGCGAGATCGAGCGCAAGCTCGGCTACATGCTGCCGAACAGGGCCGCCCGGCCGGAATGGTGGGCAAGCGCCGGCGCGCCTGGGCCCGGGGAGGTCCAGAAGCAAGCCTGGCGCGCCGCCGGCTACGACGCGGCGCTCGTTGGCGAGGAGCGCGTACAATTCCGCCGCCACTCAATGCCCGCCACGGCGGAGTGAGCGCGGCGAGTGTTCGAGTCGACGGATAAGGCGCGCGCCTCTTAAGCCTCAGAGTTCGGCCCAGGCGCTTTCCAGCTGCCGCAGCCGGCGCGGGAGGACCGCCTCGATCGACCGGTGAACCTCGTCGTGGAAATCGGCCGGCATGGCGGACCTGGCCCGGTCGGTGGCGGTCGCCGCCTCGGCCATCACCTCGTCGAGGACCTGACGGATGACGGCCGGCCCGAGGCCTGCGGCCTTGCCGCTCTCGACGAAATGCCGGCCGTGCACATCCACGATCTTGTAGTGCGTCGTCGCCCCGGCCGACATGGCCAGCCGGAACGCCTTGTGCGGGATCTGGCGCGCGTCGAACGCGGGCTGGGCGCTGAGGACATCATAGAAGGGCGTGAGCCGGAACCGGCCGCCGGGCCTGAGGAACAGGCTGAAATTCTTGGCGTGGCCGTCGGTGGCGCCGATCATCCAGAACAGGATCTGGCTCTTGAAGAACAGGGCCCGGTCCGTCTGCGGGTCGTCGCTTTCCAGCAACCGGTCCATGACGGCCTTCACGCCCGGCCCGCCCTTGTCCTGGTATTTCCGGCTCGAGGGGATCGACAGCGCCTGGCACAGATCCTCTTGCGGCAGACGAAGGAGACGACCGTCGCGCCCCCACAGCCGGTCGAAGCGCTCCACCACCAACACCCGGCGCTCGCCGAAGGTGGCGATCTCGCTCCGCGTGACGGGCAGGCCGAAGGCCGCCATCAGGGCGAGGCAGTAGTGCTCATTATCCACGCTGTGCCTGAGGTCGATGGTGCCCCACGACATCTGGATCTCGCCGAGTTCGGGCTTGAGGATATGGGTCGTGGGCGTGGCCCCGAGCGGCCGCTTCCAGACGCCCTCGTGAAACAGGAGCGCGGTCTTCTCCTGGGCGCCGGCCACGGAGATCCGGAAGCCCTCGTCGGGGTCGATCCCCAAGGGGGCCCGGGCGAGATTGGCCAGCAGGGCCTCGATCTCCGCCTCGGTGATGGGATCCGCCACGATGGCGCCGGACGCATCGACCTCGACGCCTTCAGAGAGGAACTGCATCGCGCCCACGCAGTCGCGCCCGATCTGCTCGAGCAGACTGAAGGAGTCCGTTCCCTGGGCCCCCGTCTTCTCGGCCACCCGCTTGCGGACGCTGGCGCTGTCGGGGAGCAGGTTGTCGAACACCGCCACCACGGGCTCGCCCCGCCACGCCGGCGCCTGCAAGGGCAACGACAGCGAGATCGGGAACCGGTTCGGCCAGTCGAGCCATTCCCGGGCGTACTGGAAGGCGATGGCGCCGCCGGCCTCCTTCTCCAGTCGCCCGGCCAGGCGATTGTTGATCAGTACGTTCAGAGGCGCGTGTGTCTTGCGGCGGCCCATCAGAAGATGTCCTCGATGTCTGCTGACGAACTCTTCGTCCGGGGCGCGAGGGTCATCTCCAGGTCGAGGGCGGCGAGGAGGTCGAAGATCGAGGCGACCCGCGATCCCGGTTGGCCAGCCTCGATCTTCGAGACCATCTCCTGACGCAGTCCGGCCCGCTGGGCCAAGTCGGTCTGGCTCCAGCCGCGCGCCCTGCGGAACTGCTGGATCACCCCGCCCAGTTGCTTGGGGGAACGGACGAAGGACGACATGGCTGGTCTCCGCGTTATGCGGAATAATGCATACGCCTAGATTATGTGATTTACAACATAAGAACGCTATATGCGATATTCTGCGTATTATGATTGTATGTTATATTTCGCATAGCCAGCAATGTCCCTCATGGCCGGTTCAAGCGACGTCGGGCTGATTCCCAACAGAACCGCGCCGCGGACGGCCCGCGCGGCCCAGGTTACGGACCGAAATCGAAGGCGATCTGGCCGGGCGCCGTCCTGGCCGAAGGCCGTCCGGATCGCCGTTGCGGCGGGCTTTCAGACACCGGCGCGTCTTCCTGGGTCCCCGCCCGGGCGTCTGCCGCCGGCTGTCGCACATCGTCTTCGACGGTCCGCCCTTTCTCCGCCGCCAAGTCCCCGGCTGTTGGACGTCCCGCCGCCGATCCGAACGGCCGCATCTCGGCCGGACGCCGCGGCGCCCGCGCGATCTTCCAGGCCGCCAGTTCGCTCTCCCACCAGCAAACACGGCCGGGAGACACCACGACCGGAAGGGGGAAGTCTCCCGTCTTCTGCATCCGCCAGGCCGTGGTGCGGCTAAGGCCGGTGATGTCCCGCACGGCCGGCCAAGCCAGCAACCGGTCATCCCGGCCGCCGGGCCGGCCCGCGGCTTCGGTCACGACGCCCATGACACCGCCTCGTCCGCCCGCTGTTCCAGCACCTCGGCCAGGAGCCGCGCGTCCCGGGCCGCGTCGACCGGATCGCGCACCTCCCACACCAGCAGCACCTCTTTCAGCGCATAGCTGACGGCGGGATCCGTCAGCAGATCCGCCACCGTGGGGGTCCGCCCGAGCCGTCCCGCCTCATGCGATGTGTCAGCCACGGCGGCGCCCCCGTGCGGCGGGCGGGGCCGACGCCTTCAGCTCCCCGACCTGGGCCATGGCCCAGTCCCGCAGCACGCCGCGCGGGTAGTAGGGCTTGTGACGGACATGACGGCAGGGCGGGCCGTCGCCGCCGGTCGACCAGAGGCGGGCGAGGGTCTCCGGCTTCATCCGGATGCCGAACTGGACCAGGAAGGCCGAGGCCTCCTTGCGGGTCAGCAGGTCGCCGTCTCCCGCGCCGGGACCCGGCTCTACGGGTTCGATCGCGGGGATCACAGGACGGCCTCCGGCGGCCGGCATTCCCGGGCGCTGCGGGCGCTTCGCCCGGCGGTCAGGGCGAGGTAGCAGTCGACGACGGAGATCACATAGGCCCGGGTCTCGGCTATGTCGGGGATGCGGCCGAGCCGGGCGACGCGGCCCGGTCCCGCATTATACGCCGCCAGGGCCAGCCTCACGTCTCCGAATTTCAACATCTGCCGGGCCAGATAGTCGGCCCCGCCGGACAGGTTCTGCTCGACGTCGAAGCGGTCCCGGACCCCGAGGTCGGCGGCCGTTCCCGGCATCAACTGGGTCAATCCGCCCGCGCCCGCCGGCGAGATCGCATCGACCCGATAGGCCGACTCGACGATCACCAGGGCGTGCAGGAGCTTGGGATCCAGGCCGTGCCGCTCGGCCGCCCGGGCGATCGCCGCCATGAAGGGCTGCGACAGGGGCGCGAGCCGGGGCTCCACGCCGCCCGCGTCGGCGCTCTCCACCGTCGCCTCGACCGCCGGCCGGCCGAACAGATCGCCGCCGGCGTTGCGCCAGTCGACCGACTGGGCCTGGGCCGCCGTGGACCAGAGCACGACCGCCGTCGCTGCCGTCGCCGCCAAACCCGTCCTCACCATGTCAGACTCTCCCGAAACACCCCCTCCACATCGTCGCGGCGGATCGGCCCGAAATACCGGCTGTCGAAACTCCCCGCCGTGTCGCCGAGCAGGAACAGTTCGCCGGGCCCGAGCCGTCGGCACTCCCGCCACTGCGGCAGGACGGCCCCCCGGCGATCGCGGCCGCGCACCGGCACGCTTCGGCCCGCCAGTTCGATCGCGTCGCCGCGCCGGCAGACACGGTCGCCACCGACCGCCGCCACGCGCTTGATCAGAAGCACCTCGGCCGGCATGCCGAGCGACCGCAGATAGGTCCGGCCGGCCGCGGGCTGCGCCAGGGCGACGGTGGCGCCGCGACCGGGCGCCGCTCCGGGATCGCGAAGATACAGGCCGCGCGGCAGGCTCGGGCTCTCGTTGACCAGGGCCAGGGCCGGCGTGCGATCGGCGACAATTCCGCCGAGGCAGAGGACGAAGACACTGACGCCGAGCACGGCCCAGCGGTTTCCATTGTCGAGGGGGGAGGTCATGGCCGGTACGGCTCCAGGATCAGGTCCCGGGTGATCATCACCCGCACGGGCGCGCCGGGCCGCAGCCGGATCGACGGGCGGACCTGGAGCTCGCGGTCCACCAGCCGGCCCCCGACCTGGGCGCCCTCGATGGCCGCCGCATCGCCGGCGTCGCCGAGCAGGCCGCCCGACGACCGGTCGTCGCCGTCCCGGGCGATCTGGCCCAGGGTGGTGATGGCTCCGGCGAACAGGGTCCCGACCAGCAGGGGGAACAGCCGCCGGTCCACCTGCCCGCGCACCCCGACCGCCCCCTGGGCATCGACGCCCGGCTCCTCGGTCAGCAACAGGCTCTTGCCATTGGGCAGGATGAGGCGGTCCCAGGCGAGGAAGGCCCGTCTGTCGCCATAGGCGCTGTCGCCTTCATGACGGCCGATCAGCCGGGCGCCCTGGGGCAGGATCAGGTGGCGACCGCTGACCGAGTCATAGACATTCTGCGACACCGTCGCCACGACCGGTCCGGCGCGGGCGGTGTCGACCCCCGTCAGCAGCACGGCCGGGATGATCGCCCCCGCCTTGAGCTCATAGGGCGACAGCGGCGCCGTCAGCACATGGCCGTTGTACATGGCGCCCACATCGTCGCTCTGCGGGCGCAGGCCGCGCGCCGTCCCCGGAGGCGGCGCCCCGGCGGCCGGACTGGTCGCCTGCGCGGTCTCGAAAAACAGGCCCGACCGCGCCGCCAAGTCCCGGGGACTCGGTCCTTGGGGCCGGGGCGCGGCTCGGGGCGCGTATCCGTCATGCGATTGGGTCGGGGCGGGCGTCCGCGGAACCACGGCCTCCTCCGGCGTGGCGGCGTTGCGGGGCTCCGGCAGCCGGTCGTAGGTCGCCGGCTGGTCGGTCACGGCCTCGGCCGGCCTGACCACGCCGCGCACCTCCTCCTCCCGGGCCTCGACCGCCCGCGCCCGCGCGCTGTCGCGCAGTTCCGGCTGGACGACGAAGGCCCAGGCGAGAGAGCCCGAGACGAGGGCCGCCCCGCCGATGACGATGGTCTGCACCACCGACTTGCGCAGGCGGGTCGCCGGGGGACGCGGGGCGCGCATCGACAGGCCGGGCGGCGGCGCCTTGGCGGCGGCCTCGGGCGCGATCTCGCCGGCGGCGTGCGGTTCGGCTTGAGGATTGGAAGACGGGCTCATCGTGCGGCTCCCAGGAGGCGGCGGATGCGGACGACCTGCGGCCGCCGGTCGCCGAGCCGCAGCTCGGCGCGGTCGAACACGCGGTCGACGATGAAGAGGCCGCCGGCCTGGCGGTAGTTGACCATCTGCGCCTCGCCGTCGGGGGCCAGGACGAACAGCGCCGGCGCCTCGTCGATCTGCAGGTCAGGGTCGAAGGCGATGAAGGTGCGGCGGCCGTCGTTGAACACCGACACCGGCGTCCAGCGGGCGCGGCGGCCTTGGGGTTCGATGCGGTAGCGGGCGTCGAGCGGCCCTTCCGGCATCGCCACCGGATCGGAGACCCTGACCTCTGCGGTCGCGAGGGGCGCGGGGTCGGGCGGATCGACCGCGCCCGTGTCCCAGGCGATGGCGGCGTTGAAGCCGTCCGTCCCACCGCTCTTCAGGTCGAGGAAATAGACCCGCCGGCTTGTGGTCAGGACCAGATTGGTCTCCAGACCCCGCTCCAGCGGCTTGAGCAGGACATGGGTGCGGACCGCGGCCCCCTCCCCCGAGGTCGTCTCGCCGATCTGCCAGCGAACGGTGTCCCCGGCGGCCTTGGAGACGAGGGTCTCGCCGGCCCCGAGCGTCAGGGTGGTGACCCGCAGCGGCGCCGCCCAGACCTCATAGACCCGCCCCGGCGACCAGGCGAAGACCTGTACCCCGCCGACGAAGGCGTCGGCCCGCGACGCGGCCCGGGCCTCCAGGTTGGCGGCGGCGATCGCCCGCCTTCCCGACACCCCGGATGGAGCCGGCGGCGCCGCGGCGACCGCCTCATAGGGCACGGCTCCATCTGCGGGGCTCTCGGACTGTGGCTCGGGCCCCGGCTCCGGCGCGTCCGGCGCGCCCACATCTCCGGCGAGATCGGCGGGATCGGACGCCGCCGCGAGGGAGACGACCGGGGGGGCGACGGCGAGCGTCGGATCCGGGCGCGCCGGGCGGAACACCGCGCAGCCGGACAGGGTCAGGCCGAGGCAGGCCAGGATCAGGAGGCGTCGGGGGTCCATGATACGTCCTCGATTTTCAGTCCAAGGGGGTTCTTCATCAGCTCGGCCTCGGTGCGCGGGGCCTGCCGCCCGGTCGTGATCAGGGCGCGCCAGCGTTCGACGCCGGCTTGCTGGCCGTTGACGAAGCGGGTCTCGCGCCACTGCAGGTCGTAGGTCCGCTCGGTGCGCCGCACGACGTTCAGCACCTCGACGTTCACGGCCTCGCGCCCGACCTCGGCGAAGGGGTCGTGGGCGGCAGCCCAGGCGTTGAGGAAGCTGGCCGCCTTGGGGGTGAGCAGGTCGTAGGCCCTCAGCCAGTTCTGGCGGATGACGATGGGGTCGATCGACTTGGAGCGGACGTCGCGGACCCAGCCCGCCAGGGCGTGGCCGATCTGCGCCTCGGTCGGCTCGTAGCGCCCGCCGATGGCGGTGATCCTCTGGGTCTCGCCCCAGTCGGACACCTCCACCACGAAGGGTTTCACCACGGCGCGGTCCGCCTGGACCCACCAGCCCGCCCCGAGGAAGCCGGCGAGGACCAGGTTGGCGACCGCGATCCGGCGCCAGTTCCGCGCATGGGCCAGGGACAGGCCCATTCGGTCGTCCCAGATCTGACCGGCGCGCTGGTAGGGCGTGGCCTCCGGCGCCGACGGCTGAACGCGTCTCGGACGAAAGAACGGATGCATGATCAGGACTCCTCGGTTCTGAGGTTGGGAGACAGGACGCCGCTGGTCTCGCCGGCGGGCAGCAGCCCGCGGCCGGCGTTGGCGACGAAGAAGGCCTGGAGGGCGGCGGCCCTTCCGGCCGGTTTCGGCGCAGCGCCCTGAGATCCGGCGGCGGCCCGGTGGAAGGCCTTGCGGGTCGCTTCGGCCTCCTGGCCAATCACCGCCGCGGGCCGTCCCGGCGCCGCGCCGCCTGGCCCCGCGTCTGCTCCGCCGGACGAACCGACGCCCGGAGCGTCCGAACCCGGGGCGGACTCCGCCCCCGGCGCCGCGGGCAGGCTGGTCGCCGCGCCGCCCCTGGCCGCCGATGTAACGTCCGAGGGCGGCGTGATCGTCACCGCCGATCAGCAACAGCAGCCGGCCAATCTCGGCACGATCGACGTCAACGGCCAACTGAAGA